>JAQUGU010000053.1 GCA_028683995.1 Syntrophomonadaceae bacterium
GCTGTCCTTGCTGAGGCGGTCTCTGCTGAGACGGTCTCTGCTGTCCCTGCTGAGACGGTCTCTGCTGTCCCTGCTGAAGCGGTCTCTGCTGTCCCTGCTGAGGCGGTCTCTGCTGTCCTTGCTGAGGCGATCTCTGCTGTCCTTGCTGAGGCGGTCTCTGCTGTCCCTGCTGAGGCGGTCTCTGCTGTCCCTGCTGAGGCGGTCTCTGCTGTCCCTGCTGAGACGGTCTCTGCTGTCCTTGCTGAGGCGGTCTCTGCTGTCCTTGCTGAGGCGGTCTCTGCTGCGATGGTGCAGGAGGCCTTTTTACGTTTTCGACCCGCTTTTCACCCAGGGGTTCCTGCTTTTGCTGTCTCTCTATAACTGGTCGGTCGTCCCTTTTAAATCGTCCCTGATCACGCTGAGCAGAATCTACTTTGTTTTCCGGTTGCATAATCCTTTCCGGTGGACGTCTATCCGGTTCTACTCTCCCTGGAGGTCGCCTATCGTCCCTCTGAGGTTTTACTGCGGGTTTATTAAGTATTCTTTCACTACCTGCGGCAGGACGCTCTGTCCTGGCAGATTCACTCTTAACCGGCCGATCTATCTTAGAGGCGGTCTGTGGTTGTTGCCGGCTTTTTACCCCGGTTTCCGGCGCTTTGCCCTCGGGAACACCTGCACTATCCCTTTTCGCGGCCTTTTCTTTTTTACTGGGTGATTTTTCTCCCAGTTGTTTCTTAACCCAGTTAGCCTGAGAATCCTCCAGAGTGCTCATATGGTTCTTAACATCCAAACCCATATTCAGCAAAACATCAACCATATCCTTACTGGACATCCCCAGGTCTTTAGCTAACTCATGTACTCTTACTTTGGCCATTCAACCACCCCCGTACTATTTAACCCTTCTCCCCTCGACTTTACCAGTTCAATAATAGAATTCGCCATTCCCGGCTCATTTATAGTAACGGCCACCCGGTAAGCTTTTCCTGCCGAGGCACCGAGTTCAAATTTATTCCCCAAAGTTATCCAGGGTATTTTTTGTTTCATACAGACAGTAATCAAGGATTTCCGGGTATTCTCGGAAATGTCACAGCTCATAACCAACAGATAAGCCCGCTTTCTGGTCAAACTGGATGTTGCTGCCATGGTTCCCGAAGATATTTTCCCGGCCTTCTGGGCAAAACCTATCATACTATAAATTTTTTGCAAAGCATCACACACCTATTAGAATTTAGAATTAAAAATTAAGAATTTAGAATCTGCTGTTTTAGTCTATCTATAACTTCATCAGGAATATCATGTTCCAAGGCCTTTTGCAGGTGTTTACCCTTTATGGCTTGGTGCAGGCAATCAAGCTGGGGGCAAATATATGCACCACGGCCTGATTTTTTACCGCTTTGGTCAATTTCAACGCTACCTTCCGGAGTGCGCACTATTCTGAATAGTTCCTTTTTATTCTTCATTTGTCTGCATCCCACACACATACGCAGGGGGATTTTACGAGTCCTGACCATCTATGTCGGCCTCCTCCATAAACTGGCTCTCATTTTTGATATCCACTTTCCAACCGGTAAGTTTAGCTGCCAAACGAGCATTTTGTCCTTCTTTACCAATGGCCAGGGATAGCTGGTAATCCGGAACCACAACGGTAGCCATTTTAGCGTCCTCATTGACATACACCGCCAGCACTTTGGCCGGACTGAGGGCATTGGCTATATATTTTTCCGGATCCTTATCATACTTAATAATATCAATTTTTTCTCCATCCAGTTCAGCAACTATATTCTGAACCCTGAGTCCCCTGGGTCCCACACAGGCACCAACCGAGTCGACCCTTTCGTCCAGTGAGTGTACAGCTATCTTGGAACGGGAACCAGCCTCCCGGGCAATAGATTTAATCTCTACCACCCCATCATAAATCTCCGGTACTTCCAATTCAAATAATCGCCGCAAGAAGTAGGCGTTAGTTCTGGATACAAATATATTAGGCCCCTTGGAAGTATTCTTAACTTCATAAATATAGGCTTTTATTCTCTGCCCTATTTCATACCTTTCTCCATTAATCTGGTCTGAAGTAAGCATAATGCCTTCGGTTCTTCCTAATGTGATATAAACGGTTCGCGCCTCAACACGTTGAATAGTACCGGTAACGATTTCTCCTTCTCGTTCCAAGAACTCCTCATATATCAGACTTCTCTCCGCCTCCCGCAGTTTCTGTATAACCACCTGTTTGGCAGTCTGAGCAGCTATGCGTCCAAAATTAGTTGGAGTTGCTTCTACATATACCATATCCTCTATTTTGCAATCGGGGTAAAGTTCCCGGGCTTCAGGCAATTCTATCTCCATGCGGGAGTCCTGTACCTCGTCAACCACTTTTTTCTGGGAAAAGACTTTTACATCACCACTTAAATCATTGAATTCTACACTCACACTCTGGGTGGTGCCGAAGTTTTTCTTATAGGCGGTATTCAGTGCTGCTTTTATAGCTTCGATGAGAGCAACTTTGGGGATGCCACGTTCTTTTTCTATTTCGTGCAATGCCTGTATCAATTCATTAGACATTGTTTTTCCTCCTTAATAATCCGGATGTAGTCTTACCGTGGAAAGCAATTCCCGCGGAAGATCCAGGATATTCTCTTCTACTTTCACCTGGATATATTTATGATTTACCCCTGTAAGAACTCCACTGATTTTTTTGGGGCCGTCATATTCTTTAAGCATTTTAATTTTTACCATATATCCCTGAAAACGCAGGAAATCCTTATCGTGTTTTAAAGGACGATCCAGACCAGGTGAAGAAACTTCTAAATGGTCATAATAAAAATCACCTTCGTCTACCAGGGGTTTAACCATACGGGTTACCTGAGTACAAAGATTCAGATCAACTCCCGTTTCACTATCTATAAAGATTCGCAGCATTTGATCCCGGTTTTCTTTACGATACTCAAGTGCAACCAGCTCTATATTATGTGGCTCCAGTTCCGTCTCAATCAATGTTTCGAGGTTCTGTACCTTTCCCAGTAAAATCACCCCCAGTAGTTTTTTATCAACTAACGTTGCACTACAATAGAAAAAGTGGGCAGAAACCCACTTGTGATAACAGATATTAGTAAGCTTAGTATGAGTATATCATAATGCTGCTAATTTATACAAGTAAGAGAAGACACAACCCTAGGCAAAAAGATTTATTTGGCTGCTTTCCGGAAGAGCATGAAAACAATTGCTTTGCTTAAGTACTTCCATTGCGGTCTTGTTCAGGCGGGTTCGCTGCTGAAAATCCTCAACTGATACAAAACTTCCCCCGGCCCTGGCCTCTACAATGCTTTGAGCAGCAGCAGAGCCTACATTGGGTAATGCGGAAAAAGGAAATAGCAGACCCTCTTTATTAACAATAAAACGGTGGGCGTCAGAGCCATAAAGGTCAACTGGATAAAACTTGAAACCCCGTGCGTTCATTTCCAGTGCCAGTTCCAGCACCGGCAGCAGCTTCTTTTCTTTCTGGGGAGCCTTAAATCCCATCCGGTTAATCTCTTGTATCCTCCGGGTTATATTATCAATGCCCCCAAGCATAGTTTCGGCTTCAAAATCTTCAGCCCGGATACTGAAAAAACTGGCGTAAAACTCCCGGGGATAATTAACTTTAAAATAGGCAATACGAAAGGCCATCATAACATAAGCTACTGCATGGGCCTTGGGAAACATGTACTTAATTTTTTGACAGGATTCAATATACCAGGGTGGTATATGACACTCCTGCATTATATCAACCTGCTTATCCTTTAATCCTTTTCCTTTACGGACACTTTCCATGATTTGGAAAGCCTGGTTTTCCTTAATCCCCTGCTGGATTAAATAAATCATAATATCATCCCGAGTACAAATAACCTCATTAAGACTGGCTATTTCACCTTCAATCAAGGTTTGAGCATTATTAAGCCAGACATCGGTGCCATGAGAAAGCCCGCTTATTCTTACCAGTTCGGAAAAAGTCGTGGGCCTGGTTGCCTCCAACATCTGCCGGACAAAGCGGGTACCAAACTCAGGGATCCCATAAGTCCCAACACTGGAACCAATATCATCGGGAGTAACCCCCAGAGGCTCTACGGAAGAAAAAATAGCCATGGTCTGCTTATCGTCCAGGCGTATACCAGCCGCTTTTACACCGGTGAGATCCTCTAACTGCTTAATAACCGTGGGATCATCATGACCCAGAATGTCCAGTTTAACCAGCTGTTCCCCAATAGCATGATATTCAAAGTGGGTAGTTATTACCCCGGATTTCTTGTTATCGGCCGGGTGCTGCAAAGGAGTAAACTCAAGTATATCATGATCCTGGGGAACCACGATAAGCCCACCAGGATGCTGCCCGGTAGTTCTCCTTACCCCGGTAATACCATGAACCAGGCGGTCTACCTCCGAGTTCTTGATGGCGACCTGTTTTTGCTCGGCATATTTTTTGACAAATCCATAAGCAGTTCGCTCGGCAATAGTAGAAATAGTACCAGCCCTAAATACATTCTCACTGCCAAATAATTCTTCTACATACTGGTGCGCCTTGCTTTGATAATCTCCAGAGAAGTTTAAATCAATATCCGGTACTTTATCGCCTTCAAAACCCAGGAAGGTCTCAAAAGGTATATCAAACCCGTCATTACGCATACTGTTGCCGCACGAAGGACAATTTCCACGTTCCAGGTCAACACCACAGCCTACCGGAGCATCCAGAATGATTTCACAATATGAACAGGAGGGACAAAGGCGATGCGGAGGTAGTGGATTAACCTCGGTTATTCCAGTCAAATAAGCAACCATAGAAGAACCCACCGAGCCTCTGGAGCCTACCAGGTAACCGTCCTGATTGGACTTCTTGACTAACTTGTGGGCAATAAGGTAGAGCACGCTAAATCCATGCCGGGTAATGGAATCCAGTTCCCGCTCAATCCTGGCTTTTATCGCTTCTGGAATCTTATCACCATAAAGTTTGTAAGCTCCTTCCCAGGTAAGTTTTATTATATCTTCCTCAGCCGAGTCGATTTTAGGAGGATAAAAACCGCCCGGTACCGGTTGCAACACCTCTATCATTTCGTTAATTAAACTGGGATTGTCAATAACCACCGCCTGAGCTTCGTCATTTCCCAGATAAGAAAACTCCTCCAGCATTTCTGCAGTAGTTTTAAAAAACAGGGGGGCTTGGGCCTCGGCGTCTTCATAGCCCTGACCAGATTGAATAATTCTGCGATACACCTCGTCCTGAGGATCTAAAAAATGCACATCACCAGTAGCCACAACCGGCTTCTTAAGTCGTTTCCCCAGCTCAACAATACGCCGGTTTAATTGTTGCAAGTATTCCTGGTCCTCAGCCCGACCCTCGCGGATAAGAAAATCATTATTAGCCAGGGGCTGTATTTCTAAATAATCATAGAATACTGCTATCTTTTCCAGATCCTGTTCATCTCCACCATCAAGCAAAGCCTGGTATAGTTCCCCAGCTTCACAGGCTGAGCCCAGCAGAATCCCCTCCCGGTGCTCCTCCAGTTCCTGACGCGGGATACGGGGCTGGCGGTAAAAATAATTCATATAAGATGTGCTGACCAGATGATACAGGTTTCTTAAACCAGTCTGGTTACGGGCCAATAAAACAATATGATAGGGAGTATCCTTTTTATCATCTTCCACCAGATATCCTTCCACTCCATAAATCACCTTGATTTTATGTTCCAGAGATGCCTGGTGGGCTTCGGGAAAAGCCTGGGCGCAACCGTGATCGGTTATGGTAATAGCGGGATGCTGCCACTCTGCCGCCCTTGCAATCAGAGCAGATATATTACACAAACCATCCATAGCGCTCATTTTAGTGTGGGCATGCAACTCAATCCGTTTTTGCCTGACATCATCGCTTCTAACTTTTTTCTGTGCCGGAAGGTAGGCTTCCAGAAATAGCACCAGTTCACGGGCAATATCATCATAGCGCAGGTTACCAGTGGCTTTTATCCACTGGCCCTCTTCTATCCGATCCTCATCCAGGGTATCCAGAAATGTTTTAATCATTAGGGAGTCGCTGTAATCGGTTAGATAATAGGTAACAACATAATTATTACCCCGGATTTTGCTTATTTCTTTCTTCCATACCTCGCCTTCTACCACTACCGTTTTCAGGCCTTCCTGTAAATCGGATAATTTTATAGCTTCCTGCTGCTTCAGTAATTCCCGCTTCCGCTTATCTTTTTTCCCCGTCTGTCTTGAAGCCCGGCCATAGTCCTTTGTTTCTAAAACTTCGGCTTTTTGTCCTGCATTAATAGTATCACTAGGGATCTCTTGCTCATTACCATTACCAAGCACTCTAACCAGTACCCGCAGGCTGTATTCCTCCTGAAACCAGTTGGCCAGGTAATCACATACCTGTTTTTCTATAATATAGTCATATACTTCTTCATCCATAGTTAAGATGTCTAATCGCTCACCTGTGCAGTTCCATTCTATACGGTCGATAAATTTACCGTCAGCAAAAAAGGAGGAGGATAATTCCTCCCTCCTGCTGCTAATAATTTCATTTATCCGGCGGGAAGGATCAGATAGCAACGGAATAATCTCTAGATAATCCAGGTAGGATATATGCTCTAGTATTTCTTTTACCGTATGGCGAACAGTCTCGGCGGGCAGGGTATCGTTAACCTGAACATATATAAACCAGGCTTTACTACGGGAATGGACTTCAATTTTATGTATTCTGGCGTTCTGCCATACCACCAGCGCATCTTTCCCGGTAATTTCCTTATAAAAAGAGGAAAAATCACGTATCACCAAAATACCTCCAAGTAATTAGAAAATAGATTTTTTATGATTAACGCGGATTTTTGTTATAACTTTAAGGATGCAGATTTATGTAGTTTTTGTAGGGGCAGACCCGTGTGTCTGCCCGACCGACCACTGGCCCCTGAAGGTTGAATCCCGTTGCATAAAGCTGCCTATTCCGGGCGAACACATGGGTTCGCCCCTACAAATTACATGCTCCTGTACAGGAAGAGTACGTAAAGTCATTTTCATTCGTGGTTGCGGACTTCGTTTTTCAGTGTCCTTCAGTGTCTAATCAAATCCTAATTCAACCGGTCTATACTCTTCAGTTCTTTCATTGTGGAAAGCTCCTCGATTACGTCGGAGATCTTCATACCACTGGGGAGTTCTATCAGCAACTCTACTTCCAGATTATCTTCGTTCTCCATATGGTTTAATTGGATGTTCTTGATTAAAACCCCCATATCACCGAGAATAGAGCCTATATTACCCACCTGTCCGGGGCGGTCTTCCACTACTATAACCAGACCCTTATATTCCCTTAACCCGGTAAAGAATTGTTCAAAGCGGATGAAATAGATAAGCACAAAAAGAATAAGAATAGTGGTAGCAACCGCCGGTATGTAAAGCCCGGCACCTACGGCCAGGCCAATGCAGGCTACCACCCATAAACCTGCCGCGGTAGTCAACCCTCGAACCGAGGCACCTTCCCGCATTATAGTTCCGGCACCCAGAAAACCGATGCCACTGACCACCTGGGCTGCAATTCTACCGGGATCAGCATTCACCGTTTGGTAATATTGCATATAAATATCAATTGATACAATCATAGCCAGAGTTGAGCCTACACAAACCAGGGTATAGGTACGCAAACCTGCGGGCCGATTCAGGCTTTCCCTCTCCAAGCCTATCAGTGCCCCCAGTATGCAGGCCAGGGCCAGCTTAAATATTATTTCATATACTGACATACTTTACCTTCACACCCACTCTAATATCATCCCCGAATAATATCCAGTACCCTTTCCCTTACTTTATCTATTTCTACAAGTTCTACTTCTTTTTCCCATCTTTTCTTCACTTCTACCTTATTTTCCTGCAGGCCTTTTGGCCCAATTGTAATTCTTACCGGTATGCCTATAAGATCAGCATCTTTAAATTTAACCCCGGCCCTTTCATCACGGTCATCAATTAATACTTCCAGACCTTCCTGTTCTAAAATCTGGTAAATAGAATTAGCAGTTTGCATTTGCTCTTCATTATTGCTATTCACCGGTACTACTATTACATGATAAGGGGCGATAGGAATCGGCCATATTATGCCGTTTTCATCGCTATTTTGCTCCACTGCGGCAGCCATGGTGCGAGAAATACCTATACCATAGCAACCCATAACAAATGGCAGAGACTGCCCGTTCTGGTCACGAAAAGTAGCCCCCATAACACTGGAGTACTTGGTACCCAGTTTAAAAATATGTCCCACTTCTATACCTCGAAGGAACTTTAATTCTTCCTGGCAGAGGGGACAGGGGTCACCTGCCACAGCATTCCTGATATCCAATATAGCCTCGGGAACAAAATCACGACCCAGATTTACATTGGAAAAATGATAGTCATCTTCATTAGCTCCACAGGCAAAGTTTTTCATAGCCGCCACTTCCAGGTCGGCATATATCTTCACATTCATCCCTACCGGTCCTAACGACCCAAACCCGGCATGACAGGATCTGCGGACGTCATCCTCACTGGCCATAACTAATTCATTACAGCCCAGGGCATTCTTGAGTTTTATCTCATTCAGCTCCCGATCCCCTCTTAATACGGCTGCAATCAGTTCACCATCAGCATCATACATCAGGGTTTTTATCTGCTCGTCTTTACCGACCTTAAGAAAGTCAGTAAGGTCCTGAATAGTACGCTGCCCCGGAGTATAAATTTTCTCCAGCGGTAGCAGGTCGCCATCTATTTCCGTTTCCCCGGCTATGCAGACCGCTTTTTCCACATTGGCAGCATAATCACAGTTATCACAATATACTATTTCCGCTTCACCACTATCCGCTAAAACCATAAACTCATGGCTTTCATTACCACCAATAGCCCCGCTATCTGCTTCTACTACCCGATACTTAAGACCAAGCCTGGTAAAAATTTGATTATAAGCATGATACATCTTCTGGTAAGAAACATCTAATCCCTCATCATCTATATCAAATGAATAGAGGTCTTTCATAATAAATTCCCGTCCCCGCATCAGGCCAAATCGGGGCCTAATCTCGTCCCGGTACTTATTCTGAATTTGATAGAGAAGTAACGGTAAATCCCGGTAAGAATGGACATCCCCATCTACCAGAGTAGTAATAATCTCCTCATGGGTAGGCCCCAGGGCAAAATAGCGTTTATGGCGGTCCTGCAGGCGAAACATCTCATCCCCATAGACCTCCCAGCGCCCCGACTTTTGCCATAATTCAGCCGGTTGCATGATAGGCATTAATACTTCCTGGCCCCCGGCCCGATCCATTTCTTCCCGTACTATGTTTTCAATCTTTTTGATAACTCTATAAGCCAGTGGTAAATAGGTATATACTCCACCTGATGCTTTACGAATAAACCCGGCCCGCAATAATAATTGGTGACTGATGATTTCCGCTTCGCTGGGAACCTCCCGCAGGGTAGGATAAAACAGTTCTGAAGACCTCAAAATAGTCTCCCTCCTTATTTTCCAGTAATCTTTTCTATCTCATCTAAAAGCGTTTGAACCAGTTCTTCTTCCGCTACTTTCCTGACAATTTCCCCGTGCTTAAACAACAGCCCTACTCCCTTACCACCGGCAATACCCAAGTCAGCCTCCCGAGCCTCTCCCGGACCATTGACTACACAACCCATCAC
>JAQUGU010000054.1 GCA_028683995.1 Syntrophomonadaceae bacterium
TCAGACGTGTGCTCTTCCGATCTGTAGGCACGTAACCTGTAGGGGCGAACCCGTGTGTTCGCCCGCGGGTCGGCAGAGTTTGGTGGTCGGCCGGGCAGACACATGGGTCTGCCCCTACACCTCACTTCAAGATGGGAGGGACGAAATGGCGGTACTTGCCGGAATGGTAAAGAATGTGCTGGTAATAATTATCCTGGCCAGCTTTTTGGAGGTGCTTCTGCCAGAGGGGCGGGTTAAACCATTTGTCCGCTTTGCTATTGGCCTGTTTATCATCATAGCAGTATTAAATCCGGTTTTAAATGCGTTGTTTGAGCAAAGGGAGTTTGAAATAAATCTCTGGGATTATAAGGTCAGCTCAGAGCAGGAAAGAGAAATTCTGGAAAAGGGGAATCGCATTAACCAGCAGATAGTCGTAAGCACAGAGGCTGGTATCAAGGAGAAAATGGAGGGGCAGGTAAGTGCAGTAGCTATGCTGGTACCGGGGGTAAAAGAGGTTAAAACTAATGCTACTCTCAATGATGAAGGGAGGCTTAACAAACTGGATTTAACCGTAAGGTTGGAACAAAGTGAACATTCGCAGAAGGGGGGAGAAGTAAACGTTTTCCTTGGTGAGGGAGATGTTCCCAGTGCTGAAGATAAAAAGCAAATAGAAGAAAAAATGCGGGGTGTGATTAATAATCTTTATGGTTTTCAGAACCTGGAAATAAATGTGCAGTTTGAGGGGGGATAAATATATGTTGTATGAATGGATCAGGGGAGAGAATAACAATGATGAGGGCCGGTCTCTGTTTCCGGGTAAAAAAAGCCGGTATATTCTGGTCATTGCTATATGCCTGGGGCTTTTAGCCTTAATCTGGCCCATTACCCGTACTGACAAAACAAGTAATACCGGGGTCAGGACCAGTGAGATTAGTAATGGCAAAAAGCTTAACCGGGAATTGGCATTGGAATTGGAACACATACTATCGCGTATTGATGGTGCGGGTACGGTGAAAGTCAGTATAACCCTGGCTTCGGGGGGATTAAAAACTTATGCCGCCAATACCCGCAATGAGAGCCGTGCCATCGAAGAGAGTCAGAATGGAGCCAATAAAAAAACCACCGAATCCAATGTAGCCCGTGACCTGGCCGTATCTGGGGGAGCGCCTCTCCTGGTTGAAAATAAAACTCCAGCAGTCATGGGGGTGTTGGTAGTAGCAGAAGGAGCCACATCACCAACAATTCAGGAAAAACTGGTTCAGGCAACCGCTACCTTATTAAATATCGCACCCCACCAGGTATGTGTTATGCCCGGACGGGATGTTTAGGTGAAGGGAGAGATGGGCTGTGGTGGTGGAAATTAAAAAGGTAAAAAAATTTGCGATGATTGCAGGTTTACTGCTGGTAGTTATAGTGGCGGCCAATATATTTTGGAGCGGACAGAGTTTTAAAGAACCTCTTAATACTTCGGATAATGTTCCCGAAAAAGTTGCAACTCCGGTAGAAAAGAATATTAACCCGGTAGATTACCGCAGTGAGGCGGATTTTTTTGCTCAGTATCGGCTGCAAAGGGAACAGAGCCGAAGCCGTGAGCTGCAAGTTCTGCAGGAGTTAGCTCGTAATGAGGAACAGGGTAAAACGTCCCGGGAGGCAGCTTCCATGAAAATTATGCGTATTATGGAAGACATGGAGAAAGAGATGAAGGCGGAAAACCTGGTAAAATCCCGAGGCATAGAGGAATGTGTAATAATCAGTGAAGCGGGGATGAGTACGGTAGTTATAAAAGGGTCAAGAGCAGCGGTTAATGAGGATGAAATCAAAGATCTGGTTGGCGCGGTGCTAAAGCTTGATGAAAACCAAATATGCATGGTTTTCCGCAATACCGAGCAATACAATAATAAGGCGCGAACATTTTAACGCGGTGACCCCGCGTATATTTCCTTATTAACCCGTCATGTCCGTAGGCCATACGCTAAAGGGCACACGCAACCACGTATCTCTACCTTCTACTACCAGCACCTTATTTCCTTGATTAATGTATACATAGCGAAAAAGATTGAAATAGAAGGGCTTTATTTTTATAATAGTAACAAGTGTTGCAGGACTAATTTGCTCAGGCCACTGGCCTGAGTCTATTTGTATATAGACACAGAGCTTGGCTGCGGTCATAAGGTTGTATTACTGGGAGGTAAGTAATGGGAAGAATTAAGATCACCGATACCAGTTTAAGGGATGGGCACCAGAGCCTGTGGGCTACCAGGATGACTACTGAAGATATGCTCCCCGTACTGCATAACCTGGATAATGCAGGATACTACTCGTTGGAAGTATGGGGGGGCGCGACTTTTGATGTCTGTATCCGCTATCTTAACGAGGATCCCTGGGAAAGGCTTAGAACCATCCGCCAGGAAGTAAAGAAGACTAACCTGCAGATGCTCTTAAGGGGACAATCACTGGTGGGATATAATCATTATCCCGATGATGTAGTGGAAAAATTTGTGGAGAAGGCAGCAGAAAATGGCATAGATATCTTCCGGGCTTTTGATGCCCTGAATGATATTCGCAACCTGGAAACCTGTATGAAGGCTATTAAGAAGACGGGTAAACACGCTCAGCCCTGTGTAGTCTATACTATTAGCCCGGTTCATTCCGTACAACATTTTGTAGATACTGCCCTGCGCCTGAGGGATATGGGGGCAGATTCCATTTGTATCAAAGATATGGCAGGATTATTAGCGCCTTATGCTTCCTATGAACTGGTGCAGGCCTTAAAGGCCACCCTGGATCTGCCTATTCAGCTGCATACTCATTATATAGGTGGATTGGCTATTGCTACTCTGATTAAGGCTATAGAAGCGGGAGTAGATATTATTGATACCGCCAGTGTACCTATGGCTTTTGGCTCCTCTCAACCACCAGTAGAGACTATTGTCCGGGCCCTGCAGGGTACAGAATGGGATACCGGTATGGAGCTGCACCAGCTCTTCGAAATTGCTAATCACTTTGAACAGCTACGTAAGCATAAGGGCTTTGAACGTGGCGTCACCCGCATTTCCGACATGAAGGTGTTTGAACACCAGGTACCGGGTGGAATGATTTCTAATTTTCATGCCCAACTGGAACAGCAGAAGGCCTCACACCGTATTGATGAAGTCCTGGAGGAGATACCCCGGGTAAGGGAAGATATGGGATATCCGCCGCTGGTTACTCCTACCAGCCAGATTATCGGAATTCAGGCGGTATTGAATGTTTTAATGGGAGAAAGGTACAAACTATGTCCAGGAGAAGTCCAAGACTATGTGCGGGGTTACTATGGTAAACCACCGGTACCTATTAAGGAAGAGATAAGTAAAAAAATCATAGGGGACGAACAGATAATTCAGGTTAGACCGGCTGATATACTTGAACCCGGGTTAGAAAAGGCACGGCAGGAAGCAGCCCATTGGAGTGATAAAGAGGAAGATGCTCTGACCTATGCTCTCTTCCCCCAGGTAGCATCAAAGTTCTTCGAGTACCGGGAAGGGAGAGTTCATGAAGATATTCCTCAGATTTTATCCCGTGATGAAGTGGGGGAGGAACTGCAGGATGAACAGCGGCCGGTGGTTAAACTACCGCCAGCCAGGGTAATTGAGATGCAAAGCAGGGGAGACAGTGAAATGAATATTGATGAAATAAGAGAGTTAATTTTAATGTTGGATCAAACCAGTATCGCGGAACTGGAATTGCAAAAAGATGACTGTAAACTTACCCTGCGTAAATCGGTTTCCACCGGGCAGGATAAAATAGAAACCGGCAGTGGTTCTGGTAATCCGGTTTTTCAGGAAGAGAATACGCCGCCCACCGGACAAAATATTGCTGAAGTAGTATCCCCCATGGTAGGTACTTTTTATGCATCTCCGGCACCAGATGCTCCTGCTTTTGTTAAGCTGGGGGACCGTGTTGCTCAGGGGCAGACGCTTTGCATTTTGGAAGCTATGAAGCTTATGAATGAGATTAAATCTGAATCTGCCGGAACCATAGTTGACATCCTGGTGGGGAATGCAGAAGCGGTAGAATATGGCCAGACATTATTCCTGATAGAAAAAGACTAGGGGTGGTAAATTGTTTTCCAAGGTACTAATAGCCAATCGTGGTGAAATAGCTCTCCGGGTTATAAGGGCCTGCCGGGAACTGGGTATAAAAACGGTGGCGGTTTACTCAACCGCGGATAGTAACAGCCTGCATGTGTTGGCGGCAGATGAAAAGGTATGTATAGGTGGGCCGCCGGCCCGGGAAAGTTATCTGAACATAGCCAATATAATAGCGGCAGCGCAGAATAAAGGGGTGGATGCTATTCACCCCGGTTATGGTTTTATGGCTGAAAATCCTTATTTTGCTGAACTTTGTGAAACTCATGGGATTAAGTTTATCGGCCCCCGGCCGCAGGTTATCAAACTGATGGGAGATAAGGTCAAAGCCCGGGAAGTGGTAAGTAAAGCAGGAGTACCCCTGGTACCAGGCAGTAATGGAGCTGTAAATAGTTATGAAGAAGCAGTGGCGGTAGCCGGGGAGATAGGATACCCGGTAATGATAAAGGCTTCTGCCGGAGGTGGGGGTAAGGGAATGCGCCTGGCCCAGGGCGAAACTTCTTTGAAGGAGTCTCTGGAAATGGCTCAGATGGAAGCAGGGGCGGCTTTTGATAATAATGAGGTATATATTGAAAAGTACATAGAAGAACCTCGGCACATAGAGTTCCAGGTGTTAGGTGATGAACATGGTAACATTATTCACCTGGGAGAGAGGGACTGCTCTTTGCAGAGGCGTAACCAAAAGCTGCTGGAAGAGGCGCCTTCAACCTTCCTGGATGATGAACTGCGCGAGCACATGGGAACGGTAGCAGTCGATGCCGCCAGGGCTGCCGGGTATTTCAGTGCCGGTACGGTGGAGTTTTTGGTGGATAAAAACCACAATTTCTATTTTATTGAGATGAATACTCGTATACAGGTTGAGCATCCGGTAACTGAGATGGTAACCGGGGTAGACATAGTAAAAGAACAAATCAGGATTGCTGCCGGCCTGCCCCTGCGCTATACCCAGGAGGACATTAAAATAAATGGCTGCGCCATGGAATGCCGGATTAATGCTGAGGATGCTGAAAATGATTTTCGTCCTTCACCAGGTACCGTAGGCCAGTACTTGCTCCCTGGCGGACCTGGGGTTAGGGTAGATTCTTCTGTATATTCCAATTACATCATACCTCCTTACTATGATTCCATGGTAGCCAAGCTCATAGTCTGGGCTCCGGATCGACAGGAAGTTATCAGCAGAATGAGAAGGGCTTTGCAGGAGTTTAAGATTGAGGGTATTGCCACCACCATACCATTTCACCTCAAAGTATTGGATAATGCTTTCTTCCAGCGGGGAGAGGTATACACTAACTTTATCCAGAGAAGAATGAGTATATGAAATGGTATCACAGCAGCTTGAATGTATGCTGTAGGCAAGCTATAAGTATAGGGAACCAGTAATACCTGAATATAAAAAACTCAAGAGTTGAATTTGTATCAATAATTACCTCAAATAAATAGCGATTCTTTTAATGGGGGCATAACCGTGGAAATTATCTGCGGTTTTTTGTCGTTTTAAAGGGTTTTTAACATAAATGCAAAATATAATGTATATGGATAAATAAACAAGCACAGGTAGTTTATAGAGGAGGAAGCGCCGGTGACAGAAGAATTCAGTTTAAATGAGATGAAAGTTAATTTTGACACTTTATTTAATACCATAGATGATTATCTATTTATTATAGATGAAAACGGCAAAGTGGTTCATGCCAATAAAGTGGTTATCGAAAAAATAGGTTATAGTCTGGAAGAATTAGAGGGGATGAGTCTACTTCTTTTGCACCCGCCGGAAAGACGAGATGAAGCCGCACAGATATTTGAAGGTATGATGGCAGGTGAGCGCGATCATTGTCCTATTCCTCTCTATACTAAAGATGGCAGCTACATACCAGTTGAAACTAAAGTTGTAAGAAGTCAGTGGCAGGGGATCCCGGTCTTTTTAAGTATGAGTAAAGATATATTCCAAATAAGCCAGGCTAATGCCAGGTTTTCCAAGGCCTTTTCCATTAATCCGGCGCTTATGGCTATTAGTAAGATTGACAGTGGTGAATATGTTGACGTAAACGAGGCTTTTCTTACAAGACTGGAGTATAGCCGGGACGAGGTCATTGGCAAAACTTCACGGGAACTAGGCATTATACCGGTTGAGAAGAGAGAATTATTAATAAAAGAACTTTACCGCCAAAGCTGTATACGTAATAAGGAATTAACCCTTAACGCCAAAAACGGCAGTAAATTACACGTTATTTTTTCGGTCGATATAATAGAAACTGATGATCAGAGATATCTTCTAACCGTAATGGTGGATATCACTAGAAGAAAGATAGCGGAAGAACTTTTAAAGGAAAGTGAAGACCGCTGGTCTTCAGCCCTGGAGTGCAGTGGGAACGGGGTTTGGGATTGGGATGCAACAACCAATCAGGTTTTCTTTTCGAAGGAATGGAAAAGCATGTTAGGTTATGAAGAGCATGAAGTCGGGGATTCTCTACAGGAATGGGAAAGCCGGGTTCATCCGGAGGACTGGGAAATGATCCAGGTAGAACTGAAAAAACACTTTGATGGCCAAACGCCGGTTTATGGGAGCGAACACCGCCTGCGTACCCGGGATGGCAGCTACAAATGGATTCTGGACCGGGGCAAGGTGATTAACCGCAATGAAGAAGGCAAAGTTCTACGGGTTATTGGAACCCATACCGATATCACCGAGATAAAGAAAGATCAGGAAGATTTGAACCGTATTCGGGGACAATTTAAAGCCATTCTGGATAACCTGCCCGTTTTGGCCTGGTTTAAGGATAAAGAAGGACGCCATATAGAAATAAACCGGGTTTTTGAAATAGCCTGTGGTTTACCCCATGACGAAATAATTGGCAAGACCGATATGGATATATGGCCACTGGAATTAGCCTTGGGATACATAGCCGATGATAGGGAAGTAATGGCGGGCCGAAAACAAATCAACAAAGAGGAGAAGGTACAGGATAAAGCCGGAGGTATATGGTTCAGTACCTTTAAAACTCCGGTATTTGATCATGAGGGTAATGTAATAGGAACTTCGGGAATTACTCGTGATATTACCGAGAGTAGAAGATTAGAACATGAGCTAATAGAGCAACGAACCTTCTTAAAATCACTGATTGATGCTATTCCTGACCTTATATTTTATAAAGATATAAACAGTGTATACCTGGGTTGTAACCATGCCTTTGCCCATAAATTTATTGGTCTATCCGAAGAAGAGATAGTGGGCCGAACTGATTGGGATTTTATTAAGGATCAAGAACTAGCCCGCTTTTTTATGCAAAAAGACATGGAAATGCTGGCATCAGGTGAGACCCGCATGAATGAAGAAACTATAACTTTGGCTGACGGGTCTATAATGGAATTGGAGACATTAAAAACTCCTTTTTACAAAGGTGGAACAGTAGCCGGACTGATTGGAGTTTCCCGGGATATTACCAAGCGTAAAATAGCCCAAAACCAGCTACTGATAAAACAGAAAATGCTATCCAACATTGCTGCCGCAACCAATGAACTATTAATAAATAGTGATTACTATGAAGCTATTGATAAGTGCCTGGCTTTGCTGGGTGAGGCTACCGGGGTAGACCGGGTATATATGTTTGAAAACCATTACGAAGGTAATGAGGCTTATGCCAGCTATAAGATGGAATGGAACTCCGAACTATTTCCGGCGGAGATTGATAATCCCAAGCTGCAGAATATTCCCTTCACTCAGGTGCAAAAATTTATAGAACCATTAATCCGGAATGAAGCCATCAAGGCACAGGTTCGAGATTTTGAGGACGGATGGGATAAAGAAACCCTAATGAAACAGGGCATCTTGTCAATATTGGCTCTCCCCATTTTTGTAGGAGGAATATTCTGGGGTTTTGTTGGTCTTAATGAGTGTAAAACGGAAAGAAACTGGACTGAAGATGAGTTTTCTATTTTAAAAGCTTTTAGCAACTCTATTGCTGAGGCCATCGAGCGCAGTCAAATGGAACAAAAACTGGCCCAGGCCAAAGAGATAGCTGAATCTGCCAACCATGCTAAATCCTTATTTTTAGCTAATATGTCCCATGAGATTCGTACTCCTATGAACGGTATACTGGGATTTTTGGAACTCTTGGGGGAAACCGAACTTTCGACGGAACAGCAGGATTATGTGCAGGAGGCTCATTCAGCCTCCGAAATCTTACTTTATCTCATTAACGATATCCTGGATTTCTCAAAAATTGAAGCGGGCAAACTAACCATGGAAGAAATCCCTTTCCGCATCAGAACGGTAGTAGAAGATGCTGTTTCTCTGCAGGCTCCAAAGGCTCGGGAAAAAGGTTTGGAGATGCATACTCTAATCAAATCCAATGTACCGGATGAGGTAGTGGGTGACCCCGCCCGGCTACGGCAAATCTTAAATAACCTGCTTAGCAATGCGGTGAAATTCACCCATACCGGCGAAATTCTGGTGATTGTGGAAACGGTAAATGAGAGTGCAGACCAGGTTGAAATTGGTTTTGAAGTTAGTGACAGCGGTATTGGTATTGCCCCGGAAGACATGGAAAAGCTGTTTAAACCCTTTACCCAGGCGGATGCTTCCACCACCAGAAAATATGGGGGTACGGGTCTGGGCCTGGCAATTTCCTATGAATTAGTTCGCTTAATGGAAGGAACCATGCAGGTTAAAAGTAAATTAGGCCAGGGGTCAAAGTTTTATTTCACCGCTTGTTTTAAACCAGGTTTGCGTAAGGATACCCTGCCTTTTGAACATGCAGAGCTTAAAGGTGCCCGGGTACTAATCGTAGATGATAATAGCAGTAACCGCAAAATCATACGGACTTACCTGGAAGAGGCGCAATGCCTGGTGGAGGAGAGCGATAATGCCGAAAGGGCGGTTACTATCCTTTTATCCTCGGCCGCTTTAGAATCCTTTGATGTAGTTATAGTCGACTTTCAAATGCCCGGCATGAATGGCTATGATTTGGCAACTGCTCTTAAGGCCATACCATCCACCCGGAATATACATTTGATTATGCTTACTTCGGCAGCCCAGAAGGGGGATGTCAACCAGGCCAAAGAATATGGTTTTAGTGGCTACCTGACTAAACCAGTAAAAAGAGATGACCTGCTGAAATGTATTTCTATAGTCCTGGGCTTAAAGACGGAGGACTCCCTGGGCGACTTAATTATTACCCGTTATACGGTCAGGGAAAATCCGAATCCCACCCGGCCAAAGTTTCTT
>JAQUGU010000055.1:0-4699 GCA_028683995.1 Syntrophomonadaceae bacterium
GAGATTGCCTTAATGGAAGTCTGTGGCACTCATACTATGGCCATTGCCAAAAGCGGAATACGCAGTTTGTTGCCGCCCAACCTGAGGTTATTATCCGGACCCGGGTGCCCGGTCTGTGTAACTGCCCAGGGGGACATAGATGCAGTTATTGACCTGTCGGAGAGGTCAGGCATTATCCTGGTAACTTTCGGTGATATGATGAGAGTGCCGGGTAACAGCAGTTCTTTACAGGAAGCCCGCAGCCGGGGAGCAGATATAAGGGTGGCTTACTCACCCCTGGACGCTCTGGAAATAGCCCGCCAAAACCCGCAGAAAGAAGTGGTTTTCCTGGGCATTGGCTTTGAAACCACGGCTCCGGCAGTGGCCATCAGTGCTGAAAAAGCACAGCAGGAGGGGATAAATAATTATTCTGTCCTGTCATTACACAAAGTGGTTCCTCCGGCTCTGGAGGTTATCTTTTCTGACCCTGACATTAGAGTAGATGGGCTGATTTGCCCAGGGCATGTTTCAATTGTGATTGGTTTAGGGCCCTATATCGAGCTGGCCCAGAAATACCACCAGCCTTGTGTGGTAACCGGTTTTGAGACCCTGGACATACTGGAAGGAATAGTAATGCTGCTGCAGCAGATTCGCCAGGGTGAAGCCCGGGCCGAAATTCAGTATAAAAGGGTGGTAAGGGCGGAAGGTAATCGAGTGGCCCAGGAAACTCTAAAGAAGGTGTTTGTAACCGTTGGCGCCCGTTGGCGTGGTCTGGGCTTTATTGAGGATAGCGGCCTGGAATTCAGCCGGAAATATGAAGAACTGGATGCCCGTAAGAAATTTGAGGTACCAGAATATGAAGATATAGCTATAAAAGGCTGTGCCTGTGGAGACGTTTTAACCGGCAGGATAACACCCCATGAGTGCCCTCTTTTCAGCCGGGTATGTACACCTATCAATCCCATAGGACCCTGCATGGTCTCCCACGAAGGCGCCTGCGCCGCTTATTATCGCTATAAGATAAGTTAATAAGACGTGGGACACGGGGACAAGGTACCTGTCCCCGTGTCCCACGTCTAATTAAAAGGAGGAAACAGTAGATGAAAGCAGAGCGAGTATTAATGGCTCACGGCAGTGGGGGATTAATGAGCCAGCAGTTAATAGATGAAGTGTTTAAAGAAGCCTGGAAGAACGAGTACCTGGAGGCCATGCTGGATGGTGCCCTGATTGATTTACCGGCCGGACGAATAGCCATGTCTACTGATTCCTTTGTCATAACTCCCCTGTTTTTCGCCGGGGGAGACATAGGCAAGTTGTCCATTTGCGGCACAGTAAACGATTTGGTAGCCTGTGGAGCTAAACCCCTCTACCTGTCTGTGGCTCTTATCATTGAGGAAGGTTTGCCGCTGGCTGATTTACGTAAAATAGCCACCTCCATGGCGCAAACGGCCAATCAAGCCGGAGTCAAACTGGTAACCGGTGACACCAAAGTAGTGGAAAAAGGAAGTGCTGACGGTATATTTATCAACACTACCGGTATAGGGATAATACCTGAAGGCATTGACTACCGTCCGCAGCGGATAAAGGCCGGCGATCACATTATTGTTACCGGTACTCTGGGGGACCATGGCCTCAGTATCCTGGCCCAGCGCGAAGGCCTGCGCTTTTCCACCCCGGTTAACAGTGACTGTGCGCCCCTTTACGCCATAGGCCGGGAACTGGAACAGTATAAGGCTGATGTTCGCTGTATGCGCGACCCTACCCGGGGAGGGCTGGCTACAGTTTTAAACGAGATAGCAGAGCAGTCCGATCTTAACATAATCATACGGGAAAGAGACATCCCAGTATCACCGGTAGTTCGTGGGGCCTGCGATATGTTGGGAATGGACCCCCTGTATATGGCTAATGAAGGGAAAATGGTCATATTTGTCGCCCCGGAGAGATCCAGCGAAATAATAAAGACCCTGCAAACTATACATGAATGCGGGCAGGCCACCATAATAGGTGAGCTTAGAAAAGAGCCGACAGGAATGGTACTTATAGAAACCGAATTGGGAGCCGAACGCATTTTAGGTACCCTGGAAGGCGAACACGTCCCCCGCATCTGCTAAGGGACAAGGGACCTGTCCCCTTTGTCCCGTCACCGTGTTCCACTCAAAAAAGAGGATAGCGTCTTTATGTGTCGAAATTATTCCAGTAAAGTTAGAATGAGGTGATTAGTTTTGCAGTTATTGTCATTAGATAATTTTCGTATGATTGATCGCAATAAGGCGGCAGGAGCTGCGCAGTTTCAAGAAGGGGAAACAAACGCTGAGGTGGAACTGATTTTCTATTTACAGAGTAATTATTGTGTAACCATAAAGGTTGGCCGGCACAATAAAACCTTTTCTGACCAGGAACTGGCACAATATGTTCATGAAAACAGGGTGGAACTTAAGAAAATGGTTTTGCCCATGATACCTCCCGCCCGGGAAGCAGCCCGTAAGGCCTGGGATGAACGGTACTAGGCATAATACTTAAAGCAGTAGGGCTAGTAAAATGCCGGCCAGAATTCCTGCCCCCAGTATAATTAAGGCTGTTTTCTTATCCATCAGCTTACCAGCAAGCTGATTAAGTTTTTCTCGGCCAAAATCCCCGATTAGTAATTGAATTTTGTTATTGGCATCAACAATTATATTAGGCTTTTTATCACCAGGCAAAATTAACACTCCCCCTGGCCGTTGTACTTTTTTATAACGGCAATACATAAAAAATCAGCTGCCAGTAACAAGAGGTATAGTCCCCAGAACACCAGAGAATCAAATATCCCTTTAAATATACCATAAAAGACCAGCACCAGGAGGAGTAAAGTAAGCAGAATCGCCAATAATTTCAGGGCTTTTAACAAAAGTAACACCTCCGTTCATAGAAAAAACATCCGGAAAAAGCTACATTTAGATTATAACTCTATAATGAAGCAAATATAAGCTAAACTGAATTTCTTACCCTTGCAGCTATTCTCCCTTTATGGTACAATTTTACCTTGTTAGTGCCTGATGAGCTAACTGGAAAAGGGGTCAGGATATTTCATTTGACCCGGTGGTTGTTTTTTAGGTTGCAGTTCACATATAATCTAGGTAACAAGAGTACAATTTAGTGTGTACAATTAAAGAAAAGGTGATAGCCTGGTAAACGGTTTACAATTGAATAGTTCCAGGTTTGTGGCAAATAGATGCGGAGGTGATGCCAATGAAAAAGAAGTGGGGCAAAGGGGATCCGGTAAATCTATCAGATTTGCTGAGAATTACACCAGTAGCCAACGAAATCATGCAGCTCAGCGAGGAAATGGAAATAAGTACTACAGATGTAATGTGGATAGTAGCCCAGATTATTGATAATGGACAAGAAATTAACTCGGCGCAACATGCCCGGCCTATGAATGAAGATGATTTGTTTGATGAGGACTGGGATGACATAGATATGGAGCACCTGGAGGAAGATATGGATCAGGCTATGTACCTGGTCAATGTTCGTATCAATGGGGGCAGCAGGTTCCCAGAAATAGGTTTTAAAGCTGGCATCAATGACCGTGAGGATATAGCTTATTTTTTTGATATGGTACTGGAAATGCTGGAAAAGCTGGACTAAAGCAAAAAGGAAGTTTGGCCCGGGTAGCCCCCGGGCCTTATTAATGTATGGGATTTTGTATTGTCGGACAGGCGTTTAATCACAACGAAAGAATCGCAGAAGTGATGCAAGGGACGGCTCCTGTTGCATGTGTGGAATGCTAAGGGGACGGCTCTCGTTGTATGCAAGATTCAAGGAATTGGAATAGGGAAGCTATTTTAAACTATAGGAGGTATCAGTGTGAACTGGCGTCGGGTTATTTATATTGCTCTGGTCGTATTCGTGGCCGCATTAATATTTCGCAACATCTCTGATACTAAACCAGAACCTCCAGAAGCATTGTTTGATCAGCAGGTGATACTGCATGATTTTAAACATCTTGAGCATCCGGCCTATAAAGAGGGCGGGGAATACCAGCCTGATTCTATATATTTTCCCTCTGACTACACTGGTGACCGGGGAGACGAGTTTTATCTTAGTATAAAGAATGACCAGGGTATAACTACCCTGAAATACGTGCTGGAGAGAACCCCTTCCGGGCAGCTGGAATACAAGCTAAAAAACCGCTGGAAGGATGTAACATTACCGGCAGATCGCTTTGAGAGTTACAAGTATGAGAATGATAAGTGGGTTAGTATAACAGACGCTGAGGATGTGAAAAGGTAAGGCGTGAGGCGTCAGACGTAAGTCGTCAGTCGGTGCTGGTAAGGAACGTGATGATTGTAGGGGCGAACCCATGTGTTGACCCGGCCGAGCACTAAACCTGGCCTGTGCTATGTCTTCCTGCTTGCGGTTAGCCTCTATGGATTCCTATTTCCTTCGTTAGTACGGGGGTTAACCTGGCTGTGCCTGTTAATTTCCTCGCTGCTTTTCCGTTCGGCTCTGATAGACAGGAATTCTATCAGTGGAGAATAATGAAGCAAAGCGCTGGTTAAGGCGATAGTACCCAGTACTCCGCAGACAGTGGCCAGTCCACCTGTGACCATTTGGGTACCGGAGAGAAAATAAAAACAGAAAGCAAATATAAATCGAGCTATAACTCCATCTCTGCTTAGCATATAAGTATCCTTCCTTATTTTGATTTAACCCCCCATGGCCTTAAGGCCGCAACCAT
>JAQUGU010000055.1:4799-9234 GCA_028683995.1 Syntrophomonadaceae bacterium
AACCCTCTATTTAGTATTCAATATTGGCATCCTTGCTATGTACCTGCTATCCCTGTAAAATCAGGTAAGAAAAGAAAATATAACCTGTGTTAATGAAAGAGGTGTTTTCTTATGCAGGGAAACATTATTAATCTCATATGGTTGGGAGTCGGGTTAGGGCTGGGAGCATTGCTATGCTACCTGTTGGTAAAAGGCAGGTTGCAAAGCGGCTATAACCGGGATATCAGTCAGAGTGAGGCTGAGAATGCGGTACTGAGGGAAAGACTTCAGAGCCGGGAGGACTATATCCTGGAGCTAAAAACCCGGCAGGAGGAGATGGAAACAAGGCTCAGTGAGCTTCAAAGCGAATTAGCCCGTGAACAGCAGTTGAAATCCGCAGCCGAGGAGAAGTGTAAACGGGTAAGCGAGCTGGAAGCGGTATTAGTGGAGAAGGAGCAAAGAATAACGGAATTAATTAATACCAACATTACTTTCCGTGAAAAACAGACTGAATTGCAAACCCGGATGGAAGAAGAGGCCCGGGCCGTTGCGGAAAAAATGCTAATCCTGAATGAGGCTCAGGAACACCTGGCAAGTGCGTTTAAGGCCTTATCGGCTGAAGCTCTGAAAAGTAATAACCAGGCCTTTTTGGAGCTGGCTCGAGCTACCCTGGAGAAATACCAGGAAGGAGCCCGGGGCGACCTGGATAAACGCCAGCAAGCCATTAATCAACTGGTAGAGCCCCTGAAAGATTCACTGCAAAAAGTTGACCATGAAATAAGGGAACTAGAAAAAGTTCGTGGTATCGCTTACGCTGGTCTTAGTCAACAGGTCAGATCCCTGGCTGATACCCAGGTGCAATTGCAGGTTGAAACCGCCCAACTAGTTAAGGCCCTGCGGATGCCCAGTGTAAGGGGGAGATGGGGAGAAATCCAGCTTAAACGGGTGGTGGAGATGGCAGGTATGGTAGAACACTGTGATTTTTACCAGCAGCAAAGCAGCGATAGTGATGAGGGCCGATTGCGACCCGATATGCTAATCAGGCTGCCCGGTGAGCGCTACATAGTAGTGGACTCGAAAACACCCCTGCAGGCTTATTTGGAAGCTCTGGAAGCTAATAATGAGGATGATCGGGTACAGAACTTAAAAGACCACGCCCGCCAGGTTAAGGTGCATATAACCCAGTTGGCCAGTAAAAGTTACTGGGAACAGTTTAAACCTGCACCTGAATTTGTAGTACTGTTTCTACCGGGAGAGTCATTTTTCAGCGCAGCCCTGGAACAGGATCCGGAGCTAATTGAGTATGGTTCCCAGCAACGGGTAATCCTGGCTACTCCCACCACCTTGATAGCTCTCTTACTGGCAGTGGCCTATGGCTGGAGACAGGAGAGTATCGCCGAGAACGCAGAGCAAATCAGTGAACTGGGTAAAACCCTCTATGATCGTATCAGTGTTTTAGCCGGCTATTTCAATGATTTACGCAAAAGCCTGGAGCGCTCCATCGACGCCTATAACCGTGCGGTGGGTTCTCTGGAAGGTCGGGTATTGGTAACTGCTCGTAAATTCCGGGAGCTTGGAGCAACCAGTGGTAATGCTATCCCGGTTCTGGAACCAGTTGATAAAATCCCACGTCATTTAGTCGCGCAGGAACTTGAGCAGGAAGAGGCGCAAAGTACCGTTGCCTACACATATGATGAAGAATAGAGGAATGAGCACTAACACTTTACCGCGCCAGCTTTCGACCCTACCCATGTGTCTGCCCTGCCGAGCAATATATGACCGTGTATACATTTTCACAGGTGGCCGCGTCCTCGGTGTATGGAGAGCAAAATATAATATTAAAAATTTACCATATTTTCTAAATATTTTGAATATCTTTTGCTATAATAAAATTATAGTACTATAATTATTTAAGACAGAATATATCTATATCTTAGTAGGGAGGTGATAAATGTGGATAAGAAACTGATTGATCAGATTCTCAGGGATATCGGCCTGGAGCATATCGAGGAAGGTACTGAGGTCAGAGATGACAACGAATAGAAAGAAGCCATTTAAGACAGGCCTTAAACGGCTTCTTTTTTTTGTATAAATTACTTCTTTTCTTTCTTATCTTTTTCCATTTCATTAATCAGCTCGGAAACAGTTACAAACTTATATCCCTGCTGCTTCAGGTTCTTAATTACTACCGGCAAGGCCTCGTGGGTCTGTTTACAAGTATCACTGGCATGCATTAGTATAATATCTCCCGGATGGGCTCTTTTACTTACCCGTTCAATAATCGTAGTAATTCCTGGATTCATCCAATCAAGAGAATCCGTTCCCCACTGTATAGCCTCATAATTGCATTCATGAATACCTTCGATAACCTGCTCATTATAATCGCCATTAGGCGTCCTAATTAATTTAGCATCTACTCCGGTCACGTCTTTAATATTTTTATGAGCCTTCATAACTTCTTCTTTTACTTCGGTTTTACTCAGGTTACTTAAATTAATATGGCGATAGCCGTGACTACCAATTTCGTGGCCATCTTTTTTAATCCGCTGCGCTATTTCAGGGTATTGCTTTACCCAGGGTCCGGACAGAAAAAAAGTAGATTTAACATTATTTTCCTTAAGAATTTCAATCACTGGCATAGGGGTCGTATTACCCCAGCTAATATCAAAAGTTAATGCTACGATTTTCTTATCCGTAGGAACCTCATAAATAGGTTTGACGCGGTGATAAGCCTGTACGTACACTACACTGCTGGCCAGAACAACCAGCGCCACAATCCCGATGATAAGAATTTTAACCCGGGATGGCATTTCATAGAAACCGAAAATTTTCGGCATGCTAACCAGACCTCCCATTTGTAGTTTTTTACAATTTTATGGTGCCTGGCCTAGCTTTATTACTTATTTTCCAATTTTAATTAATTCACTCATGGTTACGAATGTATATCCATCTTCTTTAAGGTTGGAAATTATCATATCAACTGCCCGGACGGTTTCCATACTGTTAGGGCAGCCATCGTGCAGAATTATAACCTGACCAGGCTGGATATTTTTGATGATATGCCCGGCTATGGCGGGTGCTTTTGTCCCGTTACGCCAATCTTTGCTATCCTGCTGGTAGGTCCAGTAGGCTATGGTTAGTTTTTGCTTTTTGCTCATCTCCATCAAATCGTAAGATAGGTAACCTCCGGGTGGTCGTAATAACATAGGACTTTGCCCGGTGAGGCTTTTAATAATGGCAGTAGTCTTATTGATTTCTTCCAATTGGGCATCCCTTTTTAGTTTGTTGAAATCAGGGTGACTGTAACTATGATTGCCAATCTCATGGTTTTCAGCAGCGATTCTTTTCAAAATTTGCGGGTGGGATTCCGCTTTTTTTCCCATAACGAAAAAAGTAGCCTGGGCGTCGTGCTTTTTAAGTACGTCCAATAGTGCCGGAGTAAATTGGGGATCAGGACCATCATCGAAGGTGAGGGCGACCACTTTTTTATCTGTCTCGACCTTATCGATAACTATCCTTTCTTTTTTCCAGTTATCCATATTGGGATGTTTGGCCAGAGTGTAACTGGTAATGCCCAATATCATCAGAATTAGTAGAGAAACTACACCCAGGCCAGCGGTTCGCTTACGTATAGTCAATATGACCATAATTGCTCAATCCTTTTTAGCTTTTGCACTATTTATATTGGTTTTCAGATACAACTATGAATGACAAAAAACAATTTAACCTGATATCTGGTATCGGACTAAACTTAATAGATATTGATTTCTATCAATAGTCTGGTTATAATAAAGATTGACAAATGGGCCGTTAACTCAGTGGGAGAGTGCTTCCTTGACGCGGAAGAAGTCATAAGTTCGAATCTTATACGGCCCACCATAAAAGCAAGTGATAGCGGGGGTTACAGGCCCCCGCTATTTTTTTAAACGAACAAAACCTGGGCAGATATTAAACAATTGCCACCGGATGACGTCCCCCCTTGGTAAGGAAGAGCGGCGACAGTGTTGCCAGAGTTTTCTGGTTGTGTAACTGCTTAATAAGTTATAAAATGACTATTTTGCGAGTATGAAAAACTTGTAAAGTGGTCTTTTTTTTATTAAGTGGTAAATTTTAGAAGGGAGTGATTGCAATTAACAATGTATGCTACAATAATCTTAAATCAGATTATTGCTATGGTAAGGAAGTGGAGGTAAAAATGTGGCAAAACATACTTTCACCGTTTTAATTGAAAAAGACGAGGACGGCATATTTATTGCTTCCGTCCCCGCTTTAAGAGGATGTCATACTCAAGCTAAAACTATGGATGAGTTACTGGTAAGAATACAAGAGGTCATTGAACTTTGTTTAGAAGCGGATAAAGATGAGTTGTGTTTTAATCAGTTTGTTGGGGTACAACAGGTTGAAATACAGGTATGAGTAAACTTACCATAATCAGTGACAAAGAAATGATCAGCTT
>JAQUGU010000056.1:0-4832 GCA_028683995.1 Syntrophomonadaceae bacterium
CGCCGGGTTTAATGCCATAAACCAGCGTAAAATTGCGCTTTCGCTACGGGAAGCAATGCAGCAGCTGGGTTTTGCTAACCCGGTTTTATGGACTTACCTGCATACCAGTTGTGATTTGCTGGGAAAATTAGGGGAGCGCTTTGTTATTTATGATTGCGTGGATGACCACTCCGCTTATGAGGGTTTTAATCCGCAGCTGGTTAAAGCCATGGAGCGCAGGTTAATGGAACAGTGTGACATTGTATTCTGCACTGCCCGAGGTTTATATGAAAGCAAGAAACGTTTCTGCCGGGAGATTCACCTGTCTCCCAATGCCGCCAATACCGAGCATTTTCGTAAGGCTGACCTGGCGGAAACACCGATTGCTCCGGAGCTTGATAACCTGCCCCGCCCTGTACTGGGGTTTGTAGGAGCAATTAAGGAATGGATTGACCTGGAGCTGATGGCGGCTCTGGCTGATAGTTTCCCCCAGGGCTCGGTTGTAATGGTGGGGCCGGTGGGAGCCAATGTAGATGTATCGGAATTAATGAAACGCCCTAATGTACATCTGTTGGGTCACCGCAATCGGGAGCTGCTGCCTACTTATTTAAAGGGCTTTGATGTATGTTTAAATCCCTTCCGGCAAAATACCCTGACCTCAACCGTCAGCCCCCTGAAGTTTTATGAATACCTGGCATCCGGTAAACCCATCGCTTCGGTACCAATGCCTGAAATTATGAGTTTTAATGGTTTGGTGGAATTCGGCACGGGTAAGGAAGGATTTACTGCAGCAGTCCGCCGGGCCCTGCAGGATACGCCCGAGAAAAAAACGGCCCGCCTGCAAAAGGCACAGGAAAATTCCTGGGAAAGCCGGGCCCAGTTTATGATGGAAAAGATTGAAGCAGCAATGAAAGCAAAAGGCTTCTAAGGAGGAACTGCAAAATGAAAAGAGTAGCTATGTTTGGTCTGGGGTTTGTGGGATTACCCCTGGCCTTGAGTTTTTCGATGCGGGGCTGTGAAGTCACCGGTGTGGATATTGATGAAGAGCTGGTCCAGCAGCTCAACCAGGGCCAAAGCCATCATCTGGAAGTCTATGAAGGCCGCGGACTTCCGGAGATTCTGCGGGAGCAGCTTGCTGCGGGACGTTTTCGTGCGGTCAGCGATGGCCGTATAGCTATGCAGGAATGTAATCACATTATTGTAACCGTTGGCATCCCGGTGGAAGGAAACCAGCACGATATGGAACCACTTATAGAGGTCTGCCGCACCGTGGGCCAGGGTTTGAAAAAAGGTGATCTGGTACTCATTCGCAGCACCGTTATTCCCGGTACCACCAGGGATATTATCCTGCCTATCCTGGAACAGGAAAGTGGTCTAAAGGCCGGTACCGATTTTTACCTGGCCTATTCGTCGGAACGTATCGCCGAAGGACGAGCCTTCCATGAGTTTGAACACATGCCGGCAGCCCTGGCCGGTCTGGATGAAGAATGCAGCCGACGGGCTTTTAATCTGATGTCAATTGTGACGAAAGCCCCTATTATACAGGCCAGTTCTATGGAAGTGGTAGAAACCTCCAAGGTGATGGAAAACATCTCCCGGGACGTTGACATTGCTATGTCGAATGAATTTACCCGCTTCTGTAAAAACATGGGGATTGATATTTTTGAAGTGGTCGCAGTTGCCAATACTCACCAACGCGTTAATCTTCTCACCCCGGGACCCGGGGTAGGCGGCTACTGCCTGCCCAATGCCCTGTACTATCTATTACCGAAAGCAGAGGAACTTGATGTTCCCTTGCGTCTCTTACAAACTGCCCGTCAGGTCAATGATGAAATGCCTCGTTATGTAGCGAATCTGGTGCTGCGCAACCTGCCGGTATCACCTTCACAAGCACGTATTGCCGCCCTGGGTCTGGCCATGAAAGACTATTCCAATGATGACCGCATGAGTCCGGCCCTGGCAGTCATTGCTGCCTTGGAGGAAGCCGGCTGTCAGGTGCGTGCCTATGATCCGGCCGTTCCCAATCTTTATCCTTTTAAAGTCAACAGCCTGGAAGAAGCTGTTACTGGAGCCCATGGGATTGTGGTACTGGCCCGTCAACACGAATTGGATGGGGTAAATTTTGATTTGTTTAAGGGTCTAATGGCCCGGGAGGGTCAACCTTTTATTGTGGATACTAAAAACCTGTATGACCCGGAACTGGTGTGGCAGCATGGTTTTAAATTGGAGCGGCTGTAACAACAGGTTTTTTGAAGTGGAGTGAGTAGAGGTTTCAAATAGGTCGATTGCCAGGGCGGCAGGTATCATCATGGTCTTTAACGTGGCGGGGATGCTGCTGGGTTTCGTCCGGGAGCAGGTCATCGCTGCCCGCTTCGGTACCTCTATGTTAACCGACGCCTATATCATGGCGTTTACCCTGCCAAATCTAATATATGTTATTGTGGGCGGAGCACTGGCTACCGCCTTTATTCCCGTTTTTACAGAAATATCAGTGCACCGCAGCCGCGAAGAAGCTGCCCGGATGTCCAGCACCATTATTAATATTACCCTCCTGGGCATGGTCGCCCTGGTAATTCCCTGCATGATGCTGGCTCCCTACCTGGTTTCCGTTATTGCCCCCGGATTTACCGGGGAGAAGCGGGAGCTAACCATCCTGCTTACCCGGATTATGTTTCCTTGCATGATATTCCTGGCTTCCTCGCTGCTCCTGGGAGGCATAATGAATGCCTTGAAGCACTTTAAGGTTCCGGCCCTTTACCATGCCATTTTTTCGGCGGTTATGATTTTATCTATTTACCTCTTCACACCGGGGTACGGCATCATCGGATTGGGAATTGGTACGATTTTGGCCTGTATTGTCCAGGTGCTGGTTGCAGTTTTATATTTAGGGCGTATTAAATTCTCCTATCGCCTGGAAATCAAAAGATCGCTTCCCGGCATTAAACAGGTTTTTACTCTGATGCTACCGGCTATGGTGGGAACCTCAATTAATCAGCTTTCAATCACAATTGATAAAATCCTGGCCTCCGGCTTAATCCACGGCAGTATTGCGTCGCTGAATTTTGCCAGCCAGTTGATGATGCTCCCTTATAATCTTTTTGTGGTTGCCATCAATACCGCGCTCTTTCCCAATCTGTCTGAAATGGCGGCCAGGAAAAATTATGAGGAAATTGGGCGCACCACCGTTTTTGGCCTGAACCTGATTTTCTTTTGTACTATTCCGGCGGCGGTAGGGCTTTTCGTAATTGCTGAACCACTGGTGCGGCTAATTTTTGAACATGGGGCTTTTGATGCCCGCTCCACCCAAATGACCGTTTTTGCTCTGCGCTTTTATGTACTGGCTTTGATTTCCCAGGGTGCTTATACGGTGATGAACCGAACCTTTTTCGCTCTGCAGGATACGAAGACTCCGGTCAAGGTCAGCCTCTGTGATGTGGCTGTCCATCTTACTGCGAGCCTGCTTTTGATTGGTCCCCTGAACCATGGCGGCCTGGCGCTGGGCACCTCCATTGGTGCCACCGTCAATATGATTCTGGTCTACATCTTATTGCGCCGGCGGGTCAGGACGCTCCCGGAACGCCGGTTGTTTGTTACTCTGGCTAAAATCCTCCTGGCCTCGGCGGTAATGGGTATCGGTGTATACCTTTTTCAGGTAGAACTGGGGCAGCTGCTGGATTTAAGTTTATTATCCAACCAGCTGATTGAGGTAATATCCAGTATTCTGGTAGGAGTGGTTATCTTCATCGTGGTCATCCTGCCTATGAAGTTTGAAGAAGTGGATTATGTTAGAAATCTGGTGAGGGAACGATTAGCTCGATAGGAAAACTCTATTTTCTCATTAATTACTACTTAATCAGGGATAGGGCCATGGGAGCGTTTTGTTCGGCCCGGTTGCGGAAATCTTCGGCCTGCAGGCGGATCTGTTCCTGTCTGTTTTCATCTTGCAAAAGCAAGCTCACCTCTTCATACATCTTTTCATAAGGTCCATTTAACGGTTCCAATCCAAATGACTGCAAAAATGCATCAATCTTCGGATCATAGGAAATACCGGCAAAGGGAATCCCCCGGGTGGCTGCAAAAATAAGAGAATGCAGGCGCATACCGATGGCCATTTTAAAGTTGGTCATCAGGGCAATCATTTCCATACTGGACAAGTTTTCTTCCAGGACAGTGGCCTGTTCCTGCATCATGGAGGCAATCAAACGTGATTCAGGTAAATCCTGGGAGTAGTTCATGGGGATAAAAACTACCTGATAGCCCTCCCGTACCAGAGTATCCAGGAGACGAGCCAGTTCGGAACGCATATTTATCAGAGCCGACCAGGGACGGACCGAGATTCCCAGCAGTTTTCCCGCTTTAAGCTGGTAACGTTCCAGTAAGGCTGCCGTGCGTACATAGTGTTCTGCTGCCGGGTCGAGGGTAAAAACCGGGTCGGCGGTAACGTATGTGGGTGGTCGCACTACACCCAGTTCTCGTAATAGCTCCCGGGAGTTATTATCCCTCAGGGTAATCAGTTCCACCTTATTCCCCCACCATCGCATCAGGAGTTTGCTGAAACGCCGCTGTATGGGGCCTACTCCCTGGGCATAGAATATAACCGGTTTGCCCAGGATTTTGGCCAGGGCCACAATACTAATATAATAGGGAAGCGAACGGGGTCCGGTCACATCCTGAAACAGGCTGCCGCCTCCGCTAATCAAAAGGTCAGCCTTGCGGAGCACCTTCAGAACCTGCCAGGGGCTCATCCGGTTGACGGCAGGAAGTTGATGCAGGTTTTCAGTTTTCTGTGGACATCCGGATAAGACGACAAATTGTGCACCTGGCTCAATGCGGCGGATGCTGGAACAGATGGC
>JAQUGU010000056.1:4932-9176 GCA_028683995.1 Syntrophomonadaceae bacterium
GGGTTATTGCCAAAATATGATAAAAACTGACTGAAGTATAAATTCATCATACCAGAAGCAATGGGCGTATTTCCACTTTCAATCCCTGCATCTCCTTTAAAACCCAAAAAATCACTCGTGGACAAGGATTAGCCTCGGTGATAGAATAGGTCTAGATGTGGAGGATTTTGGGGAGTTGAACTTAATATGCCCACATATATAATTATTATTGCAGTTGCAACGGCAGCACTAATTGCCTATTTCAGCGTTCCGCTGACGATTCGTATTGCTCTGCGGATTGGTGCCATTGATGAACCTGACCAGAGAAAAGTTCACCAGGTAGCCATGCCCCGAGTTGGTGGAATCGCAATATTCCTAGCCTTTTTACTTAGTATGTTGATTTTTATACCCAAATCAGCCCAGATTAATGGCCTGATCATAGGTGCAGTGATTATTTTTACCGCCGGTCTGCTCGATGATATTTTTACCCTGCCGGCCTGGGTAAAACTAATACCCCAGGTTCTGGCTGCATCGGTGGCTGTATATTCCGGCATTGTGGTTAGTTTTGTTACCAATCCTTTTGATGGAATGCTTAACCTGGGGTACCTCAGTATCCCCATCACCCTGCTGTGGATAGTTGGTATCACCAATGCTATTAACCTGATTGACGGACTGGATGGACTGGCGGCCGGCGTAACCGCTATAGCCGGCTGTACCATGGGAATCGTTACCCTTTTGAACGGGCAGACGGTAGCGGCTGTTATGGCCTTCATTCTGGTAGCCTCTACTATTGGTTTTTTGCCCTATAATTTCCATCCGGCGCGTACCTTTATGGGGGACTGTGGTTCGAATTTACTGGGATTTGTGCTGGGATGCCTGGCCGTTCTGGGTCTGGCCAAGAGTGCAGCTATTATCTCCCTTTTTGTACCTATTTTTATCCTGGTGATTCCGATTTTTGATACCTTTTTTGCCATTGTTCGCCGCATCTATAATAAAACTCCGATTTTCAGTCCGGATAAAGATCACCTGCATCACCGCTTGATGGGGATGGGGTTCAGCCATCAGAATAGTGTGCTGATCATTTATGGTATTAGCAGCTTCTTTGCGGTTATTGCTATTGTAATGAGCTCTATAAGCAGCCCCAAAGCTACCCTGGTCTTAAGCCTGCTGCTCCTGCTCATCGTCCTGGGGGCCTTTAAGATTGGTCTGATGACCGGCGGCAAACCTCGAGTACAAATCAGACACGAGCATTCGGAGCATTTCGAGAATTTTTAATGGTTGTTGTAGGGGCAGACCCATGTGTCTACCCGATTGTACACTAAACCCAAAGGGGTTAACGCTGTCGCTTATATATCTGCTAACTCCGGGCGAACACATAGGTTCGCCCCTACAGGTTGCATGCTACCAGGAAAGATAATTAAAGCAATTCACTGTAGCACTCCTCTACCTGGCGGGTCATGTTTTCGATGGTAAATTGTTTGACCCGTTCTTTTCCTTCCTGGGCCAGGGCCTGAGCTAAATCCTGGTCAACGGCCAGTTTATACATGGCATTATAGAGGGCCTCTGTATCAGCAGGCGGAATCAGGATTCCACTCTTGCCATCTTCAATTAACTCCGGAATACCTCCAACGGAGCTGGCGATAACCGGTACTCCAAAATACATCGCTTCCAGAATTACCAGTCCCAATCCCTCCATAAGTGATGGAACACAAAGTACATCACTTATCCGGTATACATCCTCCACCTGCCGATAATAACCGGGCATGTGCACAAAGGTATCTATTCCCAAATCTCTTACCTGGGCTTCCAGTTCCGGGCGGTAAAGGCCTTCCCCGATGAGCAAGAATTGAGCCTTAATCCCGGCATCCAGCAACTGACGGGCAGCCTGCAAAAAATAACGGTGTCCTTTGACCGGGTGGAAACGCGCTACCATGGTAAAGGTCAGGCGGTCGGAATCAAGATTAAACTGCCGGCGTATCTTATCCGGGTTTTGCGTGGAAGTGAATTTTGATACATCCAGTCCGCTATGAATGACTCGAATTTTATCTGCAGGGATATGCATATCCAGCAAATCCTCTTTAATGGCATGAGAAATAGCAATAAAGCGATTAGTATAATGATTGCCATGCATGGTTAGAAGACGTGCCATAGCTACTTTCCAGGGGGCATCATAGTCATAGTGCAGCATGCTGTGAAAGGTGGTTACAATCGGTATATTCTCCCGCTTAGCAGCCGGACGACCAATGAGGTTGGCCCGTACACCGTGGGTATGAATCAGATCAATCTGCTGTTCACGGATATAACTGCGTACCGGCTTGATTTTACTGAGATCCATGCGGTGACGCATGGGAATGGTTAAGGCAGGAAAACCCTCTTTACCCGCCAGGTGAGCAAAAGGACCCTGACACAGGCAGACCAGATGGACTTCATACCTGGATGGATCGGTCATCTTGAGCAGCGTAAAGACTAGTTCTTCGGCTCCGCCGATTTCCCCGCCACCAATCATATGAAGAATTTTCTTACGTTGCTGTGCCACTTGTATCAGGTTGCTCCCTTCGGGTGCTAATCCGTACGACTCCACCAGCGGAATAGGGACAGAAACCAACTTCCCTGCTTTGCTCCTGGAATAAACTGTAGCACAGACAGGGCTATACCTGCAAGAATCAACAACAGCGGAATACGCAGGCCTGCTCCAATGGCAAGCCGCCAGAGGCCGTAAACCAGGATGAAGATACCCATCATACCAAGCCCATGGGATAGGATTCTACTACCTGAGAATCCTTGATACAGGCCGGTGCCACATCGATAGAGCCACTGCAGCAAAGCATTGCTTCCCCGCCGGGCTGCCGGAGCCAAAGCCGACCCGCTTTTTATATCTGTTGTCACCTCAGCCGGGGCCGACACCAGCCATCCCAGAAACCAGCTCCCAGCCAGCAAACGATAAGTCCAACTATAACGAAACATCTTGATTTCTCCTTCGAAAGGTGACACAGGGGACGGTTCCTGTGTCACCTCCATGTGTTCACCCTGGGTTTGTGCTCGGCCGGGCAGACACACGGGTCTGCCCCTACACTCCTAACCCCTTACTCTAGACAATTAATCCATTTCCAAATTCAGCGTTATTTACAAAAAACTTTAATATCATTGTTTGTTTGCGAACATTATTCTTGAATACGCCGCAACGTGGGGAAGAGGATGACGTCTCTTATCGAGGGTGAGCCGGTAATGAGCATGACCAGACGGTCGATGCCGATACCCATGCCGCCTGCCGGGGGCATGCCGTATTCCAGAGCATTTATGTAATCCTCGTCCATCATGTGGGCTTCACTATCCCCCTGGGCTCTTTTCTCTACCTGTTTCAAGAAACGTTCTTTTTGGTCTATGGGGTCATTAAGTTCGGAAAAGGCATTGGCTATCTCCCGCTGCATGATAAACAACTCAAAACGGTCGGTAAACTCGGGGTTAGTCGCATTCCTTTTGGCCAGTGGAGAGATCTCTACCGGGTGTCCGTAAACAAAGGTTGGTTGGATAAGCTTTTCTTCCACAAACTCCTCGAAAACCTCATTAATTAGCTCTCCGCGGGTAGTTGTATCATCTATTTCCATGTTCAGGGTGCGGGCTGCGGCCCGGGCTTCTTCGTCGCTTTTGATGCTGGTGAAGTTAACTCCGGTATACTTTTCAATGGCCTCCAGCATGGATATCCGCTGCCAGGGCAGGGTGAAATCGATGCGCTGTCCTTCCATGTCTACAATCATGCTGTCATTTACCCTATTTACCACGGTGGCAATCAGGTTTTCAGCTAAATCCATCATGGTTTCAAAATCGCCATACGCCTGGTACATTTCCACCATGGTGAATTCGGGATTATGCCGGGTGGATATACCTTCATTGCGGAAATTGCGGTTTATTTCATAGACTTTTTCCAGGCCCCCGACAATCAATCGCTTTAAGTAAAGCTCCGGGGCAATGCGCAGGTAAAGATCCATGTCCAGGGCATTATGATGAGTAATAAAGGGGCGGGCAGTAGCACCGCCAGCAATAGGCTGCATCATAGGGGTTTCCACTTCGAGAAAACCACGCTCATCCAGATAATTTCTCATTTCTTTGATGATGCGGCTACGCTTAATAAATACTTCCTTTACTTCGGGGTTAACGATAAGGTCAACATAGCGCTGGCGATAGCGCAGTTCCACGTCTTTTAGCCCATGCCATTTCTCCGGCAGGGGGTGCAGAGATTTTGCCAGGTAAACCAGGTCTCTGACGTG
>JAQUGU010000057.1 GCA_028683995.1 Syntrophomonadaceae bacterium
GATTAACTCCAGGTGGGGTGGCGGCGGAAATACAGAATGCCCGTCAGGGTGCGGTGGCTACCCGCTACAAGGTCGAAGGTGATGAGGTAGATGTCCGGGTACGCTATTCGCCCCAGGGTTATGATGAATTCTCCTACCTGCAAAACATGAATATCTTAAGTGCCAGTGGTGCAGTAGTTAAGTTATCTCAGATTGCTACTTTTGAAATGGAACCAGGTCCTATTCAGATTACCCGCGAGGATCGGGTACGCAAGGCGGAGATTAACGGCTACCTGTTAAACCGTGACCTGAATGCGGTAATGACTGACATTCAGACTGAATTAAATAAAGTTAAACTTCCCTCCGGCTACACTATCGAGTATGGTGGGGAAAATAAGGAAATGATGGAGAGCTTCGCCTCCCTAGCAGTAGCCTTGCTGCTCGCAATCATTCTGGTTTACGCAGTTATGGCGGTACTGTATGAATCATTTTTTGACCCCTTTGTTATAATGTTCTCAGTACCAACAGCCATTATCGGTATTGTACTTTCCCTGCTGCTGACCGGGAAGCATTTCAGTGTGGTCGTTTTTATCGGGGTTATAATGCTGGTCGGTATTGTTGTCGCCAATGCCATTGTGCTGGTGGACTATCTGAAGCAGCTGCGGGAGCGGGGGATGGAGCGTGACGCGGCTATTGTAGAGGCGGGCCGGGTAAGGCTAAGGCCCATACTTATGACCGCTCTGGCTACCATACTGGCCATGTTCCCCCTGGCTCTAGGAATAGGCGAAGGCGGGGAAATGGACGCCCCCCTGGCTATAGTGGTCATCGGCGGCCTGCTGGTATCCACCCTGATTACCCTGGTGCTGGTACCGGTAGTCTACAGTATATTCGACGACTGGGGTCAGAAGCTGAGGCGGCGCAGGGGAGTAGACACTGAATACACTGAAAACTATGAATTACACTGATTTATATAGAGTTTGCATAATTGGTTCCACTGCAAATAGTAATAAATATGCATTAACCTGAATAATTAGACGCAGATCACCGCAGAAGAAAGCGGAGGCCGGGGAGGCTATTGAAGGATAATGGTTAATTTTGAATTAAGAATTAAGAACTCAACCTTCTGACGAAAAGAATGGTCTTAAGAAACCCGAAGAAACAATAAAATAAATCGCGTAAAGCTTATATTGACCCACATTGCGAACTATCTTATATGTCATTGCGAGCGCAGCGAAGCAATCTGTCCATCGCCAAATCATTTTAGATTGCTTCGCTAACGCTCGCAATGACAGGGAGGAAGCGTTGCGTTAGCAATGAAACTGTAGGGAACGGCCCCCGTGCCGTTCCGCCGATTAAGCCGATAAATACACTGATTTATATAAATGGACGTACTTATGGATATAGTGGGCCTGAGAACTGTAGGGGCAGACCCGTGTGTCTGCCCTGCCGAGCAGAAAACCTGGCCCAGGACTGCCGACTCCGGACGAACACATGGGTTCGCCCCTACGGTAGCCGGAATCCGTGTCAAAAAACGTACTTAATGGCTGCGTACTATTCCTGGTAAGGGGGAAACAAATATGAAGGAATCTGGTAAACGGGCACAGACTAAACGGGAGATTATACTGGACGCGGCGGTGCAGGTTTTTTCCGTTAAGGGTTACCATAATACCCGTATGGAGGAAATTGCCACCGTGGCCGGTATTGGTAAAGGTACTATATATGAATACTTCGACAGTAAACTGCAGCTCTTCCAGGATATGATGGAAAGAAGTTTGCAGGTTTATTATACCCGCATGGATTTACCGAAGCTGGAAAACCTTACTTTTGAAGAAAGGATGTCGGTGCTTTTCGAATCTCATATCACCTTTTGCCGGGAAAATAAGGAGTTAACCCGAATTGTTTTTTGGGATACGGAAATTTGGGATGAGGACTTGAAAGATTGGACATATAATTTACGTAATGAAAAAGAAGAGAAGCTTACCGGCATTATTGAGGATAGTATGAAACGTGGTGAGATCCGGGATGTGGATGCCAAGCTGTTAACTCTGCTAATAATCGGCACCCTGGGTTCCCTCTGGGTACCCATCACCCTGGATGATTGGGACATCAGCCCGGCCGATATGGCCGCTCAGCTTACGGATATTATAATGAGGGGAATACGGAAATAGACACCGGGAATGGACGCGGGCTCGCTTCGCTCGCGCGGATTTATCAGGGATTTCCACTGATTCTTTTAATTATAATAATTTAAAAAGGAAGCTGCCGTGTACCCGTCAGGGTGAATTATGGATGAAATATACCCATAGGGCACGCTGATATTCGCTATCGCTCATTATTAGGGTCGCTCCGTATTCCTCGTTATTTTTGTAGGGAACGGCCCCCGTGCCGTTCCGCCGGGTCTGCTGTTATGTTGCAGATACCTGTATGATAACTTTGCTATTAGTTTTCAACTTCAATACATAAAGGCAGGACTTTTATGAGAAAGAATACATATCTTGCCGGGTTGTTAATCATCTTTTTTGTAAGCTGCAACCCGTTGGCGGCTTATGCCTTTTCTGATACCGTTCAGCACTGGGCTGCTCCTCAGATAGATCATCTGAACAACCGGGAGCTGATTAGTGGTTATCCTGATAAATCTTATCGCCCCAATACATATGTCAACCGGGCCGAGTTTATAACCCTGATTATTAACGCTCTAAACAAAAATGCAGAGGCTAAACAATTATTAAAAGGGGAGCCTCACTTCCGCGACGCCTATAATCACTGGGCTCGGGGTTACATGGAACTGGCTTATGAGCTTAATATTGCCTCTGGCGATGGGCAAAGCTATTTTCACCCGACGGCCCCGGTTAGCCGGGAGGAAGCAATTACCATGATGGTTAACAGCCTGAGGGTGTCGGCTGAAGAACTACCCTCGGCTGATTTTATTGACCGTTCCGAGATATCTTCCTGGGCTCTGAACCCCATAGATTATGCGGTCAGCCAGGGTATAGTAAGCGGCTACCCGGATAATACTTTTAAACCCCGGCAGAATCTCACCCGGGCAGAAGTAGCGGTATTATTGGAACAGTTCCTGGCTCTGCAGGGTCAGAAGTATCATTTTTACGGAACCCTGGAACAGATTGACCTGCCCCTAAAACGGGTTATGATCAGGATTAATGGGCAAAGTCAAGTTTTTGAACTGGCTAACAACCTGGTAGGCTATGCCGAGGGGCAGAAACTGCGGCTTACTCAGTTAAATTTACCGCTTAATGCCTATTTCAGCCTTAATCCGGAAGGTAAGCTAACTTATCTATATAGTACCGCTAAACATGATGACGGTAGGGTAAATCTGCGCAGCGTTTCTTTGCCCGAGTCCGATAAGTTGGCACCAGCAGATGGAAATATAGTCAAACTAACTGAAGACATAGATATCGATAAGGCTGGGATTACTCCTTTAAATCGCCCGGAAATCAGTCTTCAGGCTACCTGCGAGGCTATGCAGGCCTATGAATTTGTGCTCAAAACCGGGGCCAGCGGGCGGGCGCAGCTGGTAGCCGTTATTGACAGCGGTATCGACCCCGGACACCCGGATTTGCAGAACACGGGCGAAGGCTATCGTAAGGTAGTTGATTTTATTGACCTGACCAATGAAGGGAAAGTTACCCTAACTTCAGTTGAGGCCCAGGACGGTTTCATAACTATTGACGGCAAAAAGATTGATGTCAGCAAAATTAATAATGTTTCTGATGTTTATAAATACGGATATTTGAACCTGAAGTTTTTACCGGCGGAATTTGGACTAAGAGAAGAGCAATTGCTGGTGCTAGCAACTGCGGGTAAGTATCGGGATAGTTTTGATACGATTTATCTGGATAGTGATTTTGATGGCCAGATAAGTCAGACCCCATTACAGGCGTACAGCCGCCAGGGCGAGATAGTTAGAATTAAAGGGGAGGGAAACCGCAGTTTCAACCTGCTCTTAGCGGAAATAGCGAAGGCGGGAGATTATGTTAAGCTGGGTTTTGATATGTTAGGGCATGGTACGGAAGTATCCGGTATAGTTGCGGCCCGGGGAACAATTCAGGGTGTGGCTCCGGATGCCCAGCTCCTGCCGATTAAGGTAATGGATCGCAGCGGTACCACCAGCCTGAAGAAAATAGAGAGTGCTATCAGCCTGGCCGCAGACCGGGGAGCCAAAGTGGCGGTAGTAAGCATGGGGCAGTACCAGGTGCAGGAGTCGGAACTGCAGTCTCTGACCCAACTGCTGGCCAATGTGAAGAAGGTTTCCGGCATGCTGGTATGTATTGCAGCAGGCAATAATGGTCCGGGGTTAGGAACGGTTACGGGTACATCAGCGCTGAACAATATTATTAGTGTGGGTGCTTATGCTACTCCGGAAATGTGGTACACCGACTACGGTTGGCGGGTGGAAGAACCGACCCTGTGGTATTTTAGCTCCAGCGGTCCGGCGGCTGATGCCTCGACTGCACCCATGCTGGTGGCACCGGGAAATGCCGTTTCCACTTATCCCCTGTGGAGTGGTCAGTTATATCGATTAGATGAAGGTACCAGTATGGCCGCGCCTCATGTGGCCGGGGCTGCTGCTCTTCTATTAGATGCTGCCAGCCGTAAGCTATATATTAATAACAACCAGGCTATAGGGCGGGCTTTACTGGCTGGGGCCAAACCCCTGCCCAATTTGCAAGCGGTGGAACAGGGCTTTGGGGCGGTAAACCTCATGCGAGCCTGGAACGAACTGCAGCGGAAAAAGTACCAGGAGACCGCTTTTAGCGGTAGTCAGTACAGTCCCGGTTTGGGATATGGTGGCGGTTTTTATTCTCGTGGCCTGGCTCCGGGAGAATTGACCTTTAAGATTGCCAATAATGGCAATGCCAATGAACAGTTATCCATCGGCGGACTGGCCGATTGGGTTAAACCAAAACAGTATTCCATACAGGTTCCGGCCCATGCTGAAAGGACTATAGATATTAAATATAGTGAACTGACCGAACCTGGTCTTTACAGTACCTTTTTACTGGCAGATAAATACACTACCCCGGAGTGGGACGTGGCTATGCTGCAAACTATAATACTACCCTATGAACTGGGAAAGACTAAAGCCAAGACATTTGAAGAGAACGGAGAGCTGGCAGCCGGGCAGTTTAAACGCTATTTTTTCCGGGTGCCGGAAAATATGACCAGTGTCAGTTTCAAACTGTTGTCAAGCAGTAAAGGGCGGGTACGGATGCATATTATATCCCCCCGGGGTCAGCAGGAGGTCAGCCAGTACGTGGGAGCAGGTGATACTCAGGTGATAGCCTCGGTTAATATGCCCTATAATCGCCCGGCTCCGGGTATATGGGAGGTAGTAGTGTACAGTTCGGCCACCTTAAGTGAGTATGATTTAAAAACCTCGCAGTATACCCTGCAGGTTATTCCTGATATGTCAGGTAAAATTATTGATAAGCCTTCAGATAATAAATACCTGGTAACGGCTGTTCCGCCGGAGTTTAAACCGGGGGAGAAAACTTACGTTACCCTGTATTTTTGGTATAGCAGCAACAAAATGCCGGCTTCCGGTCTGGTTTCTATAAATAATCGGCTGTACGAAATCCAAAATGGCATGGTTAAACTGGAAGTTGAGCCCGAGGGGGACCAAATAAACCTGACGGTAGCCTGGTAGGTGACAGGCAAACAAGGGGACGTTCTTTTTGTTTGGTTTGCAAACCAAACAAAAAGAACGTCCCCTTGTTTTGTTGTAAACTAACTCAAAGAAGGAATAATAACTGGAGACAGAGAAATATATATCCCAATATCCCGTTTCTAGTATCGCAATAACGGAGGAAAACATTTATGCACCTGGGAAAAGTAATGGTAGTGTTTGGTACCAGGCCGGAGGCGATTAAGATGGCTCCGGTAATTAAGGAATTAAAGAAAGTAAAAGACATTAACACCATAGTTTGCGTAACTGCCCAGCACCGGGAAATGCTGGATCAGGTTTTGGCCCTTTTTAAGATAGAGCCGGATTATGATATGAACCTGATGAGAGCGGAGCAGGACCTGTTCAGTATAACATCCGGGGTTCTGGCGGGGATGAAAACTATTCTGGAGAAAGAGCAGCCTGATCTGGTCCTGGTGCATGGTGATACTAGTACCACCTTTGCTGCCGCCCTGGCTGCATTTTATATGCGTATACCGGTGGGGCATGTCGAGGCCGGGCTGCGTACCCGTAATAAATATTCACCCTTTCCGGAAGAGCTTAACCGCACCCTGACCGGGAGACTGGCGGAACTGCACTTTGCCCCTACGGATACCTCGCGTGAAAATTTGATTGCTGAATCTACGGCCCAGTTTAAAATCTGGGTTACCGGTAATACGGTCATAGATGCACTGCTGGAAACGGTAAAAGATGTTTATCAATTTGGCCCACAGCTGGAGGGGATAGATTTAAACCAGAGGATTTTACTGGTTACTACTCATCGCCGGGAAAACTGGGGTGAACCCATGCGGCAGATATATCAGGCTTTAATTGACCTGGTGGATGAATTCCCCGATACAGCGGTGGTATTTCCGGTACACAAAAACCCGGTGGTTCGGAATGTAGCCGAAGAAATGCTGGGTAAGCGGGAACGTTTTCACCTGATAGAACCATTAGATTACGAGCCCTTTGCCAATTTAATGAATCATTCTTACCTGGTGTTAACCGATTCCGGCGGTTTGCAGGAGGAGGCTCCATCACTGGGTAAGCCGGTACTGGTATTAAGGGATACCACGGAACGGCCGGAAGCGGTGAAAGCAGGCACGGTAAAGCTCATAGGCACTAACCAGCAGCGGGTATATGATGCTGCTCATCTCCTGCTCAGTAATCCAGAAGAGTATAATAAGATGGCCCGGGCCATAAACCCCTACGGAGACGGCAAAGCCGCCCGCCGCATAGCCAAAGTGGTGACCGACTTTCTCTATGTACGGATAGGAGCACAATTGAATTAATTTTTAATTTTGAATTTTGAATTAGGGATGAAATACTTCGTATTTCTCGTTATTTTGTAGGGAACGGCCCCCGTGCCGTTCCGCGCCCTTTCGCTCCAGTGCAGGTGATAATTCCCCTGTCACCCCCCGAACCGTCCGAGAGTTTTGACAAGCATTGCCTGGATACATTATATTATGGTTGAGATGGTAAAAAGCGCTTGACTTAATTACAGCTCTTTAAGGAGGATATTGATGGCGCCGATTAAGTTTGGAACCGATGGTTGGCGGGCTATTATTGCCCGGGATTTTACTTTTGAGAACTGCCGGATGGTCACTCAGGGATTGGCCAGTTATATAAACTACAGTAATTTAACGAAAAAAGGTATTGTTATAGGTTATGACAACCGTTTTATGTCCGAGGATTTTGCCCGGGAATGTGCCCGGGTGTTGGCGGGTAACGGGATCAAGGTCTTTTTTCTGAAAAAGGTCAGCCCTACCCCGGTTACGGCCTTCGCGGTACGGGAAAAAGAAGCGGGCGGAGGGATTATGATTACTGCCAGCCATAATCCCCATTATTATTCCGGAATCAAGTTTATACCGGAATATGCCGGCCCGGCTCTTCCTGATGTGACCGATGCTATAGAGAATGAGATCAACCGGGTTATTAATGAGGGGAAAATATATGAGCTTAATCTTTCTGAGGCAGCTCAATTAGGTCTATTTGAGGAATGGGAGATAGACCACGAGTACAGCAGCCATTTGCTGGAAGTGGTACGGGGCGAATTCATAAGCGCAAAACCTTTGAAAGTGGTTATAAACCCCATGTTTGGCGCTGGGATTGGTTATCTTGATCAGATGCTGGGTGATTTGGGCTGTGAAACACGGACTATTAACAACTACCGGGACGCCTTATTTGGAGGCGCTCTGCCTGAGCCTACCGAAAATAATCTGTCGGATTTAAGAAGGGCGGTACTGGCCTATGAAGCTGACCTGGGCCTGGCCCTGGATGGAGATGCCGACCGCTTTGGAATTATTGATAAAAATGGAGAATTCGTGAGTGCCAACCGCTTTATGAGTATTCTGCTGGATCACCTGCTAAGAACCCGTATTTTCCGGGGACCGGTGTGTCGGAGTCTGGCTACTACCCATATGCTGGACCGGATTGCCCGCAAAAACGGCTTAAGTGTCATTGAAACCCCGGTAGGTTTTAAGTATATCGGCCAGGCCCTGCGGGATAAGGCCTGTATGCTGGGTGGGGAGGAAAGCGGGGGACTCAGTATTTTCGGTCATATCCCGGAAAAGGATGGGATTCTGGCCTGTCTGTTGGCGGCGGAAATAGTAGCTTATTCCGGGGAAAGTCTGGAAAGATTAAGTGATAAACTGGTAAAGGAATACGGCCAGGTAATCAGTCGCCGGGTGGATATAGAAGTAAGCGAAGCAGAAAAGGAATTAGTACTGGATAAGATAGCCTATTACAGCCCCAAAGCGGTAGCCGGCCTGAAGGTGGAAACACTCAGCCGGGTAGAGGGCAGCAAGATGGTGCTGGAAGACGGTTCCTGGGTGCTAATCCGTCCTTCCGGAACCGAACCCCTTTTCAGGGTTTATGTCGAAGCCAGTGATAAGGGTATGGTGGAGGCCATTCAGGAAGAAGTATGTAGAAATCTATTTAATTAAGAATTATCGTTAAAATGCTTCGCATTTATCGTTATGTTTGTAGGGAACGGCCCCCGTGCCGTTCCGCCGTGTTGCGCCGATACCCGCACGGAGAACTCACAGACCAATCGAATTAAACGGGGAATAGACGCGGACTCACTGTTGATAGCAATTTCATGTATTTGGGCATAGGGGAAAGGATTGGGTATGGAGAGCGATAATCAATACATAAACGATGAGGAGCAGCCGGAACAACTGACTCGGCTGGACCGTGTTTTAAGTCAGGTATTGGATACCCTGGAACATGGCCGGGACGATATATTTGACATCGCCCAGGATTGCCATGAAATTGAAGTTGCTCTGCAAACAGAACTGGAAGAAGTTAACCTGCAAACCCGGCAGGTTATCATGGAAGTAGACCATTTCGAAAAACTGGAACGCTACGCTCGTCTGCGGCTTATAGATGTAAGCCGCGATTTTCGTTCTTACTCCCAGGAGCATATCCAGGAAGCCTATGAACAGGCCCGCGAGATGCAGCTTAAATTAATTGACTTGCGGCAACAAGAAGTTTACCTGCG
>JAQUGU010000058.1 GCA_028683995.1 Syntrophomonadaceae bacterium
ATACTGGTTTTTTCCAAATAGGCCCCCAGCAATATCATATTAGACCCGCGGGTATTTCCCATTTCTTCTGCCAATTCGTTAACCGGGATTTTTAAAACCATTAAATCCGTACGCTCCGGGTCCCGATCTACCATGGAAGTGTTAATAACCAGGCACCCATCCGGTTTTACCCGCGGTTCAAATCTATCCAGAGAAGGCCGGTTTAATACTACTGCCATGAGGGGATTCTCGGTTAACGGGGAATAAATTTCATCACTAGAAATGGTTACCAGGCAATTGGCAGTTCCTCCACGCATTTCCGCTCCGTAGGAGGGAACCCAGGAAACGTGTTTACCGGTACTCATTGCCGCATAAGCTAAAAACTGCCCCATGGACAGAACTCCCTGACCACCAAACCCTGCAAATAGAATCTGTTTTTCATCTTCCATGCTACTTTTCCTCCTTGACCTTGAACTCTCCCAGCGGGTAATAGGGAATCATATTATCTTCCATCCATTTCATAGCGTCTACCGGGTTAAGTCCCCAGTTGGTGGGGCAGGTTGATAATATTTCCACCATGGAAAAGCCCAGCCCTTTAGCCTGGGTTTCGAAAGCCTTTTTAATAGCCTTTTTAGCCTTTACTACATTGGCCGGTGAATTAACTGCCACTCGACTAATGTAGGCAGAACCTTCATTGCCCGCTAAAAGCTCCGCCATCTTTACCGGATAACCCTCGTTCTCCACCTTACGACCATAGGGGCAGGTGGTAGCTACCTGTCCCAGCAGTGTAGTAGGCGCCATTTGTCCACCAGTCATTCCGTACAGAGTATTGTTTATGAAAAACACGCTAATCTTTTCACCCCGGGCAGACGCATGGACTATCTCGCCCATGCCTATAGAAGCCAAATCACCATCACCCTGGTAGGTAAAAAGAAAACATTCCGGTTTAAGCCTTTTTATAGCAGTTGCTATAGCCGGAGCCCTGCCGTGAGCTGCCTCCAGCATATCACAGTTGAAATAATCATAAGCCAATACTGAACAACCCACCGGGCAGATACCGACAGTCTTTTCCCTTATGTTCATTTCATCCAAACACTCAGCCACTAAACGATGTATGATTCCGTGGGTACACCCCGGGCAATAGTGAAATTTGGCATCAGTCAGGCTTTGCGGCCGTTTAAATACTATTGCCATTATAATCCCTTCCTTTCTGCCAGGGCTATAATCTCCCGGGTAAGTTCTTCAGGGTTAGGAAGGAAACCTATTCTCCCGTAGAATTCAACTGGCACCCTGCCTTCTGCGGCCAGTCTTATATCCTGTATCATCTGTCCCATGCTTATTTCCATTGATAGCATAACCTTACAGGTGTCGGCAACCGCTTTTATGTGTTCATCCGGGAAGGGCCACAGGGTCATGGGTCTGATTAAGCCAGCTTTAATACCATGTTTACGGGCATCTATAACCGAACGCTTAATTACCCGGGCTAACAATCCGAAAGCTACTACAACTATATCAGCGTCTTCCACCATAAAGGTCTCCGCCCGCTTCTCATTCATTCCAATCTCTTTATATTTGCTGAAAAGATGCCGGTTTCTCTGCTCCAAACCTTCAGCCGTAAGGTGCAAGGTATTAACTATGTTGGGCTTTCTCCCCTGGCATCCGCTTATGGCCCAGGGCTTTTCTGGAAAACTGGTTACCTCGTCTCTCACAATTACCGGTTCCATTAAATTACCCAAAGTTCCCTCGGCCATTATAACTACCGGTATACGATAACGGTCAGCCAGTTCATATCCTAAAATAGCAAAGTCCATCATTTCCTGGGTGCTGGCCGGAGCCAGTACCATAGTATGATAGTCCCCGTGCCCCCCTCCCCGGGTGGCTTGAAAATAATCTCCCTGGGAAGGTTGTATTCCGCCTAATCCAGGTCCTCCCCGGGAAATATTAACAATCAGGCAAGGTAGCTCGGCTTCGGAAATAAAAGAAATTCCTTCCTGCTTAAGACTTAACCCTGGTCCGGAAGAAGCAGTCATTACCCGGGTTCCAGTGGCCGCCCCACCGTAAACCATATTTATTGCCGCCAGTTCACTTTCTGCCTGCACAAAAATCCCGCCAATTTTGGGAAGTTTCCTGGCCATATATTCAGCAATTTCACTGGAGGGGGTTATGGGATAGCCAAAAAATCCGCGGCATCCAGCCAGAATAGCACCCTCTGCCAGCGCTTCGTTACCTTTCATCAAAACCTTATTCATCCCATCACCCCTTTTCTACCTCTATAACCAGATCCGGACACATCAAAGCACAGATAGCGCATCCTGTACATTCTTCAGGTTTTACCACAATAACAGGATGAAATCCCAAAGGGTTAATGGTGTCTTCATCAAAGTCCAGAATGTTTTTGGGACAAAAATGAACACAGAGCCCACAGGCTTTGCAGCTATCATAAAAAAAACTAACCCTGCCTTTGGCCATACTACTTTCCTCCTCCAGAACCATGCAACCAACCGGGTCGCAAATATAGTGTAATTTTCTTAGCAATACTGCGGTATTCATGGGGTAAGCAATTATATATTCTTTCTTCTACCGTAAGGTACTTTACTGGCAATTCCAGTTTGGCAGCAAATTCTACTACCCGGCGGTGTCCTTTAAGAACCAGATCCAGGTTAGTTTCCTCAACCATATTAGGATTGCTAATTATTCCAGTAAATTTAATAAGCCCGGCCTTTTCGAGATGCTGCCTTAGTTCCTTTATACTCTCCAGTTCACCGGCAAAAGGCCGGTAAGGGTTAATAACCAGATAAAACTGGTAGTCACCCCGCTCCACAACCAGATTGCTAAGATAACCAATAACCAGTGACCCGACCTCGTCCCCTGCCAGGTCAATCAGCATATCGTTATCCTGCTTCATTAAGGCAATTATGTCTGTGGGTAAATTAGGTACATCTCCAAATGCTAGTTCCCCACCGGGTGCCACCAGTCGGATGTTTTCACTGATAAGCTTCTCCCTGGCGTCTCGAGAAGCAAAGAAGGGGTTTACTAAATCCAGATCGGCAAATACTATCTTTTGCGATTTGCTTGCCATATCGATGGCAAAATTAATTGCCACTTCACTTTTACCACTGCCAAAACCTCCGGCAAATATAGCCAAACTGCCCAAAACCACTTCCCCTTAAAAATTTTTCTTATTGCATACTCTATAACAGTCACATTTGAAAAGCAATAAAAATATTCGGATAAAACAAACTATTTTATGGTTAATGAGGTTTTATGGTCGGAATGAACCGAGGGAGAATCCCGGTAGGAATCCTATAAATAGGGGTATAGAAGAATATGACGATCGGTTTGCGAAGATATATTGTTATTGATTTCACTTTTAAGGAATTTTCTGTTAAACCCGTAATATTCCTGAAATATTCTATTTTAGTTCAAAAATCTGCTGATCAGCAAAAACGTCAATCAGTTCGGATATTATATTTTCTATTTCCACCTCATCCAGGCCAAGCAATTGCATAGCTTCTCCCGATATAGGATAAAGAAGGCCGTCTATCCCCATGCCGATACCCATGGACACACAAATCGCATCCGCCAGGTGAACTATGGCAGTAAGGCGGGGGTTAACCTGAGCACCTTCTGGACTATGGTGAAGTTGAATAGCTTCAACCGTTTCTGGAGGCAGGTTCCATTTCTCGGCAACCCGGGCACCCACCTCGGCATGATTGAACCCCAATATTTTATTCTCAGCCTCAATAAAAGAAATACTATCTTCAGTCACCCTGGCAACCACTTCACGATAAGTTTCTTTCATAGTGTTGTTTAAAATCACCTTACCAATATCATGCAACAAGGCAGCGGTATAGGCCAAATCCAGAAAGGCAAACTTGCATTTGCGGGCAATCAACCGGGCAGCCATGGCGCTGCACTGGGAATGGCGCCATAATTCCCCGTATTCCAGGGCATAACCTTCCATTTCCTTACTTAAGATATCACTTACCGAGGCAGCCATGACAATACTACGTAAAGTACGAAAACCCAGTAACACAATAGCGTCAGTAACACTACCAATCCGGCGGGGGAACCCATAGAAGGCAGAGTTGGCCATTTTCAGTACTCTGACGGTTATGGCTTGATCCTGGTTGAGAACATTATTGATATCTTGAGCCGTGGAATCTGGATCCTCGGTCAGCTTTATAACCTGTACCACCACCTGGGGTAGTGCCGGCAGGTCGTTAACCGCTTCTACGATAGATTCTAGACTGATTTTACCCATCTCCTTGCCCTCCTTTACATCCTATTTCCAATTATCAATTTTACGCTCCAGATAATCCCGGTAGTTGGCAAGCTCATCATTGATACGCAAGAGCAGCCTTTCCATTTCTATCCGGGACAATTCTATTTGCTCAGGCTGGAGTACTTCAATGGTTCGAAATTCCTCTTTCATAATAAAGCGTAATACATCCTCCAGGGTATCCGCCGCAAACATTATGCTAACCGGTGCATAGCATATACGCCTACCCGTTATTTCATCTATAACCGAGTATATTTCCTGACTCATATCAATATCCTCAATATGTATTCCCTGTACTGGCACATTACGAATTTGCGATACTTTATGCTGCCTGATTTCTTCAGCCAGTTGTTCTGTACCCTTATTCCCGAAAAGCTTCTTCCCGGCTTTCCCCTGGCCAATATAATCAAAGCGAACTCTCAGCCTTAATCCGTTCAATCAACTCTCCCCTATCTATATACTTCTTTATTTACTAATTCGAAAAAGGCACTGGCTAAAGCAGGGTGATTAACCGAGCTAAATACAAACCCAGAACTGCTGCCAGCCCTTCGCCATAGTTAATGTCCATATCAAACAGGAAATCCAGGCCCAACCTGCCCAGTATGAACCGGTGTCCGGTCTGATCCGATAAACTGGGAGCAAGCAGGCATTCAACCACGCCAGGCTCAGTAATACTAGCCAGTAGAGCGGCTACTGAAGTAACATAACCATCAAGCATGAGCAGGTTATTCTTCTCTTGGGCCCGGGATATAAAACCGGTCAGGGCAGCTATCTCCAATCCTCCAAATCTCATCAGTATATCTATTATACTAGCTGAATCAGGTTTCCGTTGCACCATAGCTTTGCATATAATATCGACTTTTTTAGCTATTACTTTACTATCCCCGGACCCTTTTCCGGTAAGATCATTCGGATGTAAACCACATAAAGCACTTGCTATGGCTGCCGCACAAAGAGTGTTAGATATTCCAATTTCTCCTACTGCTATTATATCAAAGTTAGAGCAGGAAATTTCATCCCATAGTTCTGCACCTGTTTCTATAGCCCTGATTACCTCATCCTCCTCCAGGGCATCTTCCTGTAGAAAATTGCGACTACCCCGGCGAATATTGCGATTCAATATACGGATATCATCTACTGGAGTTGCCAGTCCTACATCTACAATTATTTCCCGGGTTTGCATAGCCTTTAGCAACCTGCTGGTTGGTGATTGCTCATTCAGGTGCTCCTGAACAATCAGAGCAGACTGCATGGGTTTATATATACTGCAATGTTCAATACTTATCCCGTTGTCAGCCGCAAAAATAATTAAAACGTTCTGCTGGCTTTTAGACCCCAGTTTGTTTAGCTTTTCCTGCCAGTGGGCCAGACGACCTGTGGCTGCACGTCTGGGCATGTCTACTAATGTCAATAGTCTATACCCCTTTTGGCCATCATCCCTGACTGATAGGGATGTTTTAGCACCTTTATTTCACTGACCAGGTCGGCCCTGGAGTTGAGTTCCGGGGAAGAGTTTCTACCGGTCAACACTAAATCACTATCCGCTTTTCTCTGGTCAAGAAGCTGTAAAATTTCTTCCCGGCAGGAATCAAAAAGGTTATAAACATTGATTATCTCATCCAACACAATTAGATCCCATCTTCCTGCAGCCATTTCATTACGCAGCTGGTCCAGACCCAGTTTAACCTGGTTATAATCTTCCTCACTTACTTTGCCAGCCCGGATTATACACTCCTGCTGTCCCGGGCAACATTCTGTCCCCGGGTACGGGCATTCGCGGCCAAATGTATATACTTGAAAATTGGGGTCATTAATGCGTTTGATGGCTTTATACTCTCCGGCAATATTACTACCTTTTAAGAAACTGATAAACAAAACTCGTCTACCCTGTCCCCAGGCACGCAGGGCAATACCTGCGGCACTGCTAGTTTTTCCTTTCCCATCGCCGGTAAAAGTTAAAAACACGGCTCTCGTCACCCCCGATCAGACCAGGCGTATTGTTTTAATTTATTTACTTCTTCGGGGGTTAGAAAGCGGTATTTTCCCGGTGCTACCCCCTGCAAATTTAAAAAGCCAAAGGCGGTTCTTTTTAGACTAATAACCAGGTGCCCGGCAGCCAGGCACATCCTTTTTACCTGTCTTTTTCTACCTTCATGAATTTTTATTTCTAACAAGGTTTTATCTTTATAGGCTTTTAAAATATTTACCTGGGCCGGTGCCGTAACACCATCTTCCAGTTGTATTCCCTCCTGCAGCATACGCAATGATTCTTCCCCAGGCTTTCCCGCAACCAAAGCCTGGTAGGTTTTCGTCATTTCATAACGGGGATGAATCATCAGGTTAGTAAATTCCCCATCATTACTCAACAGCAGTAGTCCTTCAGTATCAAAATCCAGTCTTCCTACCGGATAAACCCGTAAATTTATATCCTTTACCAAATCCATCACCGTAGGTCTTCCCTGGGGGTCAAAAACACTGCATATATAGCCGACAGGCTTATTCAGTAAGATATAAACTTTTTCTTCCCTGGTAATAATACGTCCATCAAATTCAACCCTGTCAAAGCCAGGATTAATTATATAGCCCTTTTCTTTTACCAGAAGTCCATTTACCCTTACCCGACCCTGCACAATAAATTGTTCTGCTTTACGCCGGGAGGCAATGCCGGCTTCTGCCAGATATTTTGCCAGCCTCAAATAATTCCCCTACTTTTACATATTTATTCTTTATATTACCTGTTACACCTCTTATTATTTATTCAACCTTAATATAGTTTTTCCCTTTTGATAAATATAGTGAAATAAGGCATTATATTAAATAGAAAATAGGAGCTGATAACAGGTTGTTTAGCAAAGGGTTACGAGTATAGAACTTGATTAATTGTCAGAATGAGGAGTTAGGGGTTAGGGGTTAGGCGTGACAAATTGTAGGGGCAGACCCGTGTGTCTGCCCGTGCGGATAACTGCAGACCCAGGGCGAACACATGGGTTCGCCCCTGCATGGCTTACCCCTTACTCCTTACTCTAGACAAATATTATGGAGGCTTATTATGGGTAATATTAATAAAAGCAAAATTCAGGCAGCAGTTAAGCTTATATTGGAAGCTATCGGCGAAGATGTAGAGCGGGAAGGGCTACAAGGAACACCCCGGCGGGTAGCCAATATGTACGAAGAGATTTTTTCCGGGGTGGATTGTGATCCACGCGACCTCTTGCAGGTTTCATTTACTGAATTTCATGATGAACTGGTGCTGGTTAAGGACATTCCGATTTATTCCCTTTGCGAGCATCATCTGCTTCCCTTTTACGGCAAGGCTCATGTGGCCTATATCCCTCGCGGAGGCAAGGTGGTCGGTATCAGTAAACTGGCCCGGGTAGCCGAAGTTTATGCCCGGCGTCCCCAGTTGCAAGAAAGATTAACCTCCCAGATAGCAGATTGTATTTATGACACCCTGAATCCCTTTGGGGTAGGAGTGATTATTGAGGCAGAGCACATGTGTATGACTATGCGGGGAATAAAAAAACCAGGGGCCATAACTGTAACCTCGGCAGTACGTGGTTTGTTCGAAAGCAGATCCGAAACCCGGGCCGAACTCTTTTCCCTTATGTTGCGATAAAGCAACTGTAGTAGCGAACCTAGGTGACAGGGGGACGGGGTTGTTGACACACTTCAGAGAAGTGTGTCAACAACCCCGTCCCCCTGTCACCCTTACACCTTACTTAAAACTATCCCGAGGTTAGAGTGGGGTTTTCGACCTGTCCTTTGTCGTTGATATCAATTAGACAACCCCGAAGCTGAATTTCGTCATAGTTACTGCCTGGATTTACACAGATGGTCCGGCCTATTTTGCTGATTCCCCGGCTGGGATGTACATGTCCATGTAAGCTTAACAGAGGTTGGTATTTTTTTATGGCCTCAGCTACCGCTTTACTGCCTACCGATCCTGTAGCCAGGGAATCCCCATCCAAAATCGGGTTTAAATCTTCATCATAAAGAGTATCTTGATCCAGGTCGGTATCTCTGGGAGGAACATGAATATTAAAAATACACTTATCCATATTTTTAACCTGAACTGCTAGTTCATCAATTTTTTGGGCCAGTTCCTCCTCGCTAATATCGCGGGGGTACTTGAATATGGTGGGATGCCCATAGCTTAAAGATAGTATTTCAAACCCGTTCATCTCTATTATTTTGCCATCTCCGTTTTTGACGTATTCCATTTTGTTCAAGTAATCATCAATATAAAGTGGGTCATCATTACCTGGTGTTACCACACAGGGAATACCGTTCTTTTTAAAGCGCTCATCCATAAGTTTAGTCCACTCTTTTATCTGCTGTACCTGCAGTTCTTTGGTAATACGCTCTACATCGTTTTCATTAAGGCGATCAATTTCCTCTTCACTCAGGATTACCCAGTAAAACCCGGCATCCCGGAGAGTTTTTTGGAGATCCGGCAGTTCTCTTTCATCTTTAATCCTTACGGTTGAACCATAATAAGTGGCTTCATAATAACCTTCTCCAGTTTTTATTATAGGAACTACCGCTTTACCTACAAAATCTCCACCATAAATTACTATATCCGCCTTGTAAAAAGGGCCGGCATTGGTAAATTTACGAAATGTACTTTCCGCCGCGTGGGTATCACTTGCGTAAAAGATTTTCATTTAAACGCTTCACCCCTTATTTCAGTTTGAACCTAGTCAGAAGGTATCTCCAGGAACTGAATGTCTATATTTATACCCTGGTTAGCATAGGAGGCTTTGGAAAGGTAATAAATTATTAACGGCAAAACCAGAAGTATAATAGCCATTACTATCATGGTATAGGGCATATCACCTTTGAAGAAGGGTATTAACAGGTAGCTGCAAATGGAAACACTGATAA
>JAQUGU010000059.1:0-2166 GCA_028683995.1 Syntrophomonadaceae bacterium
GAACCTCCAGCGGTCCTAAATAGCGTACCAGGTACTTTTCCCTTTCCTCGATCAGTTCATAAGCGTTGACGCTAATTAATAAAGGGGTTCCCAGGTGCTTGGTCATTTCTTCCATTCGGGAGGCCACATTGACGGTATCCCCTATAATTGTAGCTTCCATGCGATCCCTTTCCCCTACCGTACCCAGGATAACCCGACCGGTGTGAATGCCAATACCAATTTCGATGCTCCGCTTTTCCTGCTTCAAAAGCTCATGGCTGTGCTCCCTTAATACTTCCAGCATCATGATAGCCGCATCTACCGCATCTTCGGATTTATCAGAGAAAATGGCCATGATGCCATCCCCAATAAATTTATTGATAAACCCATTATGTTGGCGAATTATAGGTGCCATTAGTTCAAAATAGGAGTTTAAAAAATCAAAGGTCTTTTGGGCTGACATGTCTTCGGAAATGGTGGTAAATGATCTTATATCCGAAAAAAGAACGGTTACCTCTTTCTTGGTGCAATCACCAAATTTCATATGCGCCAGTTTATCAACTCCCAGAAGGGTCATCAACTCCCGGGGTACAAATTTCTCCATGGCTACATAGGTTTGCTCAATTTCCTGGTTTTGACAGAAATGCTCTATGGCAGCAGATACGGTCAGCCAAAGGTCTTCTCTTTCCCATGGTTTGGCAATATAGCGATATATATTGGCTTCATTAATAGCACGTACCACCCCGGACAAGTCCGCCTGACCGGTTAGCATTATCTTATAGGTTGAGGGGTAAGATTCATATATCTTTTTTAATACTTCATCACCCTTTATATTGGGCATAATATAATCACATATTACCAGGGGAATATCATAACCTTTATCCCGATACTCCTCGCATATTTCCAGGGCTTCTTCACCGCTCTGGGCCAGCTCCAGGATACAATCGCCCAGTTTATTTTGCAGTTCCAATTCGAGACTCTGCAATACCGTCTCTTCATCATCAACGCAAATGACTACCATTTTATTTTCCATTGATGCGATCAACTCCAGTCAGAATAGCCTCTTTCAACTCTTCTTCGGTCCAGGGCTTAGACAAGCAACAAAGCAGATTGGCCTGAGCCCTCGTTCTTTCTACGGCTTCTGGATCAGCTTGCCCGGTGAGCATAACCTTAACTACCTCCGGATGCTCCTGGTGTACGTTAATCAGGAACTCATCGCCTTTAATTCCAGGCATAAGCCAGTCTGATACAATCAATACTACTTCAATACCATTCTGGGTAAACTCATCGATAATCTCCATACCCTCTTCAGCACTTTCGGCAAACTCATATATGAATTGCTCCCCAAAATGTTTTTTAAGCTGTAGCTCCAGGCTGGTGAGAATAATGTGTTCATCGTCAACGCATAAAATAGCCATCTGTTTCATAATCTCTCTCCCCTTTTCCTAATGCAGGTGTTTTAGCTAATATAAAGTCCAACATTTAAGCTACTGGTAAAAATATGCTGAAGGTAGTACCTCTACCAACTTCGCTTTCTACTTCGATACGACCCTGGTGTTTGTCTATTATCTTCTTGACAATATCTAAACCTAGACCGCTGCCTTCCCCCGCGCGTTTGGTAGTAAAAAAGGGGGCAAATATTTTGGCTTTGACCTCCTCGCTCATGCCATGTCCGGTATCACTGACTGCTATCATTAACTCTTCAGCATTGGCCGGTCTTTTGACTGCTATAGTCAGTGTGCCTTTATAATCCATGGCGTGTAAAGCGTTGTTAACCAGATTAGTCCATACCTGGTTCAATTCATCGGGATAACAGGGAATGGGATCAACATCATCATAATCCCGCACTACTTCCGTACCCTGCTTGATTTGATGATAATAGAGGGTAAGTACTGTCTCCAAACCTTCTCGTATATCAAAGGCAATCCGCTCCCCGCTGTTGTCAAAACGGGCAAAATTTTTCAAAGCAAAGGCAATCTTTCTTACTTTCATAGTAGCGGTCTGAATGTTTTTCACCCCGCGAATGAGGTTAGAGATATTGTTCAGGGCTTCAAAGATAAGCCTATTTTGCGGATGCAATAACAAAATCTTCATACTGTCAGACAAATCGTTAATTCCCAGGTTGACAAGAGAATCGGCAAAATAGGTTGCATCCGGTATCTCAGCCTCTTCCAGGCGCGCAGTCAT
>JAQUGU010000059.1:2266-9109 GCA_028683995.1 Syntrophomonadaceae bacterium
ATCGCGGTACAAGAGCAGGTTGTTAACTGGAGGGTTTATTTCGATAATCTTGCCCTGAACATCAAACATTATCATAAGATCATCAATACTACCAATAATTTCCCTGGTGGCAACTACCGGAGTAACAATCATAAAACCATATTTGGTTATAACAAACCAGAGGCCAAAAGCCCAAATCAGCCACAGTACCACCGGGATTTTGGGTATATAAAAATAGCCCAGCACGGGCAGCAGGGATTCATTGATAAAGGCCAGCAAGGTACCGAGAATAGTACATACTACCACAATCCGGGCCTGCTGTTTTTCCCTCGCCAGAGTGGCACGGTTGCCCCAACGCCATACCAGGATAATGCTGGAAATAATACAAGTAATATAATACAGGGTGAAAGCCCAGTAACCGGGCGATTGCCCTGTATTTAACGGGCTCCAGCCAAATTTTTCATAGGTTAGAGTGTTTGCGGTCAGTCCCTGGTTCATAGCTATAACAGTAAATATCAGTGCGGGAATATACATTAAAAATTGTATTTTATTACTGCGGAGAGATTCTTTGTCTTCGGTCAGGACCAGACTGAAGTGCAGGAGTATAGCCGGCCCCAGGCACCAACCAGGTGCAGACATTCTGAACCACAACCAGGCAGAATCCCGGTTGCCGGCAGGAAACATGAAAGCAATACAGAAAGCCCAGAGAGCGCAGCACAAACAGAGGACAACAAAAATTAAGCTAAGACGGGTTCGCGGTTTCATTCTCATCCCATATACTGCCAGATATATGTATATTACAGCGGATAGAAAAGTTATTAGAGAAACCAGCTTCATACCTTTGTTCCTCCTGGTTTACTTAATATCGGGTTACTGGCTGGTAAAGAGCGCAAGCTATGCTACTGTACGTTCAACCATAACCTGCAAATAGTTTTTTTACCATTATAATGTATTAAACATAGTTATGGGTAAATATTTTTAAAAATGGGTATCACATAAAAGTACCATTTGGGAAAACATATAAATGCCAGTTTGAAGACTGGTGATGAAAATCTCCCCGGGAAGGCATAATTCCATTACACCTTTCATATTTTTCAAAAAGGGGAGGTGTTTTAGGGATGGATAAGAAGCTGTCTATCGAGCTAAAGGGACTGGGGAAAGGTTTACTGCTATCGTTGGTTCTCGGATTGCTGGTTACACCGCTGATTTATTTTACCGGGATAAAAGAAACTGTTATGCCCACTCTGGGCAATTTGATTCTGGCTGCAGGTATTTTCTGGTGTGGCTGTTACGTAAGTAAATCCTACGGCAGCAAAGGGCTGGTCCGGGGCATAAGCATGGGATTAGTTTTTTTTATAATTATGCTTATAGCAACTTTTATTTTTAATTCTTCCCTGATCAGTTTTAAAACGTTCCTCTATACCCTGGGCCTTTGTCTGGTTGCCGGTGGTTTGGGAGGCATACTGGGAATCGGTCTTAGCGACCAGGCTATTTAGCTAATATAATCAAAATACCAGGCCGGGAAAGATGTGTTTCCCCGGCCTGTTTGCATAATATTCTACTTGCTCAATAAACTTAAACACCATAATACCAATCCACAAATTAATAATATACAACCTATCTTTATTCGTAGATTGGGCATGGTATGAACCTCCTGCTGGTGCATCCAGCCGTCCCCGAAAGGGGCTACTGTAACCGGTTATTTCAATGCATCGGCTTCCTCTCTCGCAAACCTATTTGATAACCTTTAACAAGATGTTTCTTAAAAAACCAGGGATTCTGAAATAATACACCCGCATCAGTATTCCCCCTTCGTACTGTTTAAATTCCTTTGTATACTATGAAATCAAACTTGAAAAGGTTACACTGTGTATGCAGTATTAATAATTCATTCTGCTGTTGAAACCCCATAATTAGCTATTCCGCATCTATAAAAAATCCTTTATGTATTCTGGTAATTGCTTACGGTCCAGCAAAAGGATATCTTTGATGGGGATGCTGTTTTTAAATACTCTCCCGTAGCTCTTCCTTTCCAATCGCGAATCCAGGACCACTACAAATCCGCGGTCTTCTTCACTGCGGATCAGTCTTCCCGTACCTTGTTTGAAACGGACTGCAGCATCAGGCAGCATGAAGTGCTGGAAACTGTTTTTGTTCTGCAGCCGGCAGTAGCGATCAGCAGCACTGCAATACGGGTCAGCAGGTGGCCGGAAAGGCAGCCTGACAATAACCACACATTTTAGGATTTCTCCCTTCAGGTCAATTCCCTCCCAGAAGGTTTCTAATCCCATCAAGACTGATCTGGAGCTGTGGATAAACTCATCTACCAGATGGCTGAATTCCCCATCTTCATACTGGACCAGAAGTTTAATGCCATTAAAGTCACAATCCGGCCGGAGCATTGCAGCTATATCTTTGAGCTGGCTGCGGGCTGTAAATAATACCAGTACCTGTCCCCCCATAACTATGAACAGTTCTTCCAGTACCCCGGCTACCGTTTCGGCAAAACTACGTTCCCCAGGTTCAGGTATATCATTGATAATGAACAGCCGTGCCTGCTCCTCATAGTTAAATGGTGATTGCTGTAACAAAGTATTAACCCGCTCATCTCCATTGAACGAGTTCAATCCGGAGCGGGCCAAAAAATAATCAAAGCTCTCCTCAATAGCCAGGGTAGCCGATACCATCACCAGGCTCTCCAGTTTGTGATAAAGCCGTTCATTTAAAACCTGACCAGCATCCAGTGCCGAGGATGCCACTGCTACTACCTGACCCCGTTCACATTCCAGCCAGGTAATTTTATCTTGCTGGTCAATGTTTTCTTCCATAATTACAGCTGCCGTATCTGAATACTCGTATAAGCTTTGTAAAATAGTTTCCAGTTCATTACTCTCTTCTACTTCTTTAATCTCATCATTAAGTGAGTTCAGTTTAGAAATCAGGAGGTTAATGCTGTTTTGCCAGTCCAGGTACAAATCCATAGCCTGGTTTAGCCATTTTGCTTCCCGATCTTGCCACTGTAATACCCGGGCATAGCTGTAGTCCTTTTCTAGTAATCCCCGTTTAAGAATATTAAAAAAATCCTGAAGTATTCTGGAGCTGCTATCACTTAAATCAACTATTTCAGTGAACAGGCTGCTAAACGCCGAATATTTTTTCCGCAGGTATTGCAGATAGCCATGTTCACCCTGCTTATCCCGAGTAAATATTAATTGCAGGGTTTCATTTATATCTGCCAGCGAAAAGCGCAGGGACAAGTGGTCAAAAGCCTCCCGGTCAAAGGTGTGGGCTTCGTCAATAATAAGATAACTGTACTTAGGTAAAATACTGTTTTCCACTAGCATATCGGAAAGCAGCAAGGCATGGTTGGTAACAATAATATCAGCTTTTTCCAGGCTTTTTAACATTTTTAAACGAAAGCACTTATCCGAATAAGGGCAACTATCCCTAAGACAGCTTTTACGGTCAGCAGCAACTATTCCCCATTTACTCATCAATGAGCTGTCCAGGGTCAATTCTTTGCGATCCCCGCTTTTGGTATTTTCAGCCCAGCGCAGTATAGCCTCTATGAAGCGCTGTTCGTCTGGCTCCAACCTTTTCCTGCCCGCTGTTATCCTCATATATTTATTCCAGCACAAGAAGTTCTCCCGGCCTTTGGCTTCAACGAAAATGAATTCACTACCCAGTACCTTTTTTATATCAGGTATGTCCTTTTCACTTAACTGCTGCTGCAGGGCCCGGGTCCGGGTGGATATTATCACTTTTTCTTTCTGTTCCTGGGCCCATAAAATTGCTGGAACCAGATAGGCATAAGTCTTCCCTACCCCGGTTCCAGCCTCAGAAACTAAAAATTCTCGGTCTATAAAAGCGCTGGCAATGCTTTCCGACAACCTGACCTGTTCCTGGCGATATCTATACCCGGGAATGCTTGCCGCCATTCTGCCATCCGGGGCGAAGTATTCTGCTACCCGATTCGGGTTAAAACCTTCCATTGCAACCATCCTCGCAATCTAAATATATCCCCAGTTTAGGAATATATTAACCGATAGATACATCTGAGTTCCACAGGGGAGATTATACAACCGCAAAATCATAAAAAATCCGCGTGAATTTATATAAGCTAATTATATACTTAACCCGAGCCATAAAAAAAGCTGCCCTTTGGCAGCAGGTAGGAAATTATTTATGATAATTCCAGCTTCTTAACCCGATTTTTCTTACCTTCCTTTTCTACCTGATATATCCCTTCCACAGCTACCCGGTTATTAACCAAATCCGTAAAATAGCGGTCTAAATTATCCGGGCTTAACTTCACCGAAAGGCCACAGCTAGTTGAAATCTCCCTTAAAGTAGGAATAACCAGAAAATCAGCTTCCAAATTTTTTAAAACTTTTTCCGCCTTTAAAGCATGAGATGTAGCGGCAAAGGTAAAAACACAGTAGCTATTATTGTAAAACAAATCGGATGTCATGTTTTCAACTCCCATGGTTAATGTCAATCAGCCCCACCCGGTAAAAGGTACCTTTAGTAGTGGCCAGTAGTTTTTCACCGGCGGTTACCCGGGCTGATGCAAATATAAGATTCTTACCTACTTTTTCAAGGGTTCCCCGAGCTTTAATGGTTTCCCTGAGAGAGGCCCCCGCCATCATTGAGGTCGCACATTCCACAGTTACAGCTTTGATACCCAGGCTTCTGACCGCATTACCCATAGCTGCATCAGCCAGGGACATATACAGACCTCCGTGAACGGCCCCCAGGGGGTTAGTATGCTGGTGAGACACCTCTACTTCCAGGTCGGCTAAACCAGGCCCTAATAACCTGATTTTAACCCCCAGTAGCTGGTAATATGGTGTCATCTCTATAGAATGAACCAGATAGTTAAATAACTCTTCTTCCACACCCTGGTTAATAACCTGCAAATAAAGCTCTCCCCCACCGTTTTTCTAAATTATATCATAAGATAACACCCATATATCTATAATTTTTGGTTATAGTGGGGGCAGTACCAATTTGTTTTTTAAACTTCCTCCATACCTTTTTTATGAGCAACATTGTAATAATAGTTGATATACTGCTACAATGTTTGATAAATAGCAAATGATACGCAATGTTATCTGGAGGTAAGAAAAGTGCACAAAAAACTATTTATTCCCGGACCGGTAGAAGTAAAACCAGCGGTACTGGAAAAGATGGCTACCCCGATGATTGGTCACCGGAGTAAAGATGCTTCCGAGCTACAGAAACGAATCAGCAGTAAATTGCAGGACATCTTATATACCAAAGAGGCTATACTGTTATCGACCAGTTCCGGTAGTGGACTCATGGAAGGAGCAGTGCGCTCCTGTACTTTAAAAAGAGCAGCCGTATTTGCAGTAGGAGCATTTGGGGTCAGGTGGTATGAAATGGCCCAAAGCAACAATGTCCCTGCTGACCTTTTTGAAGTTGACTGGGGTACTGCAATTACTCCAGAAATGATTGATGAAGTACTTTCAACCGGGAAATATGACCTGATAACCATAACCCATAACGAAACCTCTACCGGGCTAATGAATCCGCTGGAAACTATTGCAGGTGTAGTTAAAAATTATCCTGACGTAGTTTTTTGCCTGGATGCAGTAAGTTCCGCCGGCGGTTCTAAAATTGAGGTGGACCGGATGGGGCTAGACATATGTATAACCTCCACCCAGAAGGCTCTGGGGCTGCCGCCGGGAATGGCCCTCTGTACTTTCTCCGGTAAAGCTATAGAACGGGCCCAGGAGGTTCCCTGCCGGGGCTATTACCTGGATCTCTTATCACTTTATAATTATATTCAAAAGAAAGACTACCAGTATCCATCTACACCTTCTTTATCTCATATGTTTGCCCTGGATTACCAGTTGGATTGTATACTGGCTGAAGGTCTGGAACAACGTTTTGCCCGCCATATAGATATGGCTGAATATGTACGGCAATGGGCTCGGGAATATTTTGCCCTCTTTGCCGATGAACGCTACCTGTCCAACACCCTGACCACGATGAAAAATACCCGCAATATAGATGTAGCAGCTTTAAACCGTGAGCTGGGAGCCAGGGGTTATCAGATTTCCAATGGTTATGGCAAGCTTAAGGATAAAACCTTCCGCATTGCCCATATGGCAGATTGTACCCTGGAAGAAGTTAAAGAATTGATAGATAATATAAATGATATTCTTAAACTAAATTAACCTGTCATAGCGTTAATCATAAAAATCTGCGTTCATCTGCTCCCTTAATAACGGCCATAGGGAGTATCCGTGTTCCCTATGGGTACGTCAAAAAAATTTTAAAAAAGTCAGTGTTATTCATAAAAAATCAGTGTATTCAGTGTCAAAAAAATTCTATTTTCTAGTTAAGTCCACTTCTAATTCATTTTCAGGAGGATGTTGTTATGGCCATTATTCGACCCTTTAAAGCTATGCGCCCGGTACCGAAGCTAGCAGCTAAAGTAGCCGCCCTTCCCTATGATGTTATGGATAGTGAAGAAGCCCGGGAAATGGTAAAGGATAATCCTTATTCTTTCCTGCACGTAGATAAGGCGGAAATAGATTTAGAACCAGGCATAGGCCTTTATGACCAGCAGGTATATGATAAGGCCCGGGAGAACCTGGAGCAGATGATAAAAAAAGGAGTTCTGCAGGAAGATCCCCAGCCCAGTCTCTATATTTACCGGCAGATTATGCAAGGTCGTTCCCAGACTGGCATCGTGGCCTGCGCTGCCATCGATGATTACCTTAACAATATAATTAAAAAACACGAACATACCCGCAAGGATAAGGAACAGGACCGCACTCGCCATGTGGATCATTGCAATGCTCAAACTGGTCCTATTTTTTTAACTTACCGCGC
>JAQUGU010000060.1 GCA_028683995.1 Syntrophomonadaceae bacterium
TAGAAAATAGACACTGAAAACACTGATAAATATGAATAACACTGAATTTCCTTAATAAACTCAACCCCGACCGCTATTTTCATAGGTGGTTGTGTGTGCTTGGCGCTCATGGCTGGTTAATATGAAAATAGACACTGAAAACACTGCCACTTTAATTGTACCGATAGGTACATCCGTGTCCCCGTAGGGGGAAACCTATGAATTACACTGATTTATTATAAATATTAGTATAGAGCCGACACCTCAAACCCTATTTTAATGCCTTTTTGCGGCCCTCGGCCATGGGAGTTAATAAGAAAATAGAATTTTAGCAGACGCGGAAACCGCGGAATAGTAAGGATTTACGCGGAATTTTTTAAGGATTTTTTAAAAATATTTCCGCGTATTCCCCAAAGAATTCCCTGTATTCCGCGTCAAAAAAATCCGTATTAAAACGTTAAGGAGGGTATATTATGTTTGCCAGGCTTAAGGCGGAGATTCAAGTAGTATTTGAAAGAGACCCGGCTGCCCGGAGCATATGGGAGGTAATTTTTTGTTACCCTGGATTTCATGCTATTATTAATCATCGTATAGCCCATTTTTTCTATCGCCAGAAACATTATTTCCTGGCTCGTTTCATATCCCATATTAGCCGCTGGCTTACCGGTATCGAAATCCATCCTGGGGCCAGGGTTGGCAATGGTGTATTTATCGACCATGGCAGCGGAATAGTTATTGGAGAAACTGCAGAAATAGGGGATAATGTTACTATGTACCAGGGGGTTACCCTGGGTGGAACCGGCAAGCAAAAAGGTAAACGCCACCCTACTATCGGGAATAATGTGGTTATAAGTGCTGGAGCCAAGGTTTTGGGAGCCATAACCATAGGTGATAATGCCAAAATCGGCGGTGGTTCGGTAGTTTTAAAAAGTGTTCCTCCCTCCTGTACCGTAGTAGGAGTGCCGGGAAGGATAGTAGTTCGTAATGGAGCCCGGATAACCGATGGTAAAATAGAGGTTGATTTGGAGCATCACCTTTTGCCTGACCCGATAGCTGATACCCTGGTAGCTATGCAGGCTCGGATTGAAGAATTGGAAAAACGCCTGCAATCTTACGAAAACGAGGTGACCAACCATGCGAGTGTACAATACCTTGAGTGGCAGAAAAGAAGAGCTGGCAACGCTTGAGCCGCATAAGGTAAAAATATACGCCTGCGGCCCTACCACCTATAACTATATTCACCTGGGTAATGCTCGGCCGCTGGTAGTATTTGATACCCTGCGCCGTTATCTGGCCTATCGCGGCTATGAGGTGACTTATGTACAGAATTTTACTGATGTGGACGATAAAATAATTAACCGCAGCCGGGAAGAAGGCGAAGAAGCACTAAAACTGGCAGAGCGCTATATAAATGAATATTTCAAAGATGCTGATGCTCTAAATATATTACGGGCAGATGTCCATCCCCGGGCCAGCCAGCATATAGAAGAAATAATTAATACCACTCAGAAACTTATTGATAAGGGATTTGCCTATGAAGTTGATGGTGATGTTTTCTACCGGGTAAAAGCTTTTAAGGACTATGGTAAACTATCGGGGCGCAGCGTAGAGGATATGCTATCTGGTGCCCGGGTAGAAGTCGATGAGCGTAAAGAAGAACCGGTTGATTTTGCTTTATGGAAGGCGGCTAAACCGGGTGAACCTTTCTGGGATAGCCCCTGGGGGAAGGGGCGACCAGGCTGGCATATTGAGTGTTCGGTAATGTCTACTAAATACCTGGGAGATACTATAGACATTCACGGAGGAGGAAGCGATTTAATTTTTCCCCACCATGAGAATGAAATAGCTCAAGCCGAGGCCCTTACGGGTAAACCTTTTGTGCGGTACTGGATGCATAATGGCTTTATCACTATTAATAGCGAGAAGATGTCCAAATCTCTGGGTAACTTTTTTCTCCTGCGGGAGGTACTGGATAAATTCCCGGCTGATGTAGTACGTTTATATTTAATTGCCACCCATTACCGTAGCCCCCTGGATTTTGATGACGGCAAACTGGAGGAAGCCCGCAAGGCTCTGGGACGTTTAAAGACCACCCTGCTGCTGGCAGATGAATTTAAGCAGGATGGGTTATCGGATGATACCGGGCTGAAGGAGGGCGAACTGCTGGAGAAGGTTAATAACCTCCAGCAAGAATTCATTGCCGCCATGGATGATGATTTTAACACAGCCCGGGCTATAGGGTATTTATTTGAAATTTCCCATCTTATTAACCGCTATCTGGCTACGGCCAGCCGCGATAATGCCCGGGATCAGGCCGTAGTTGCCACGGCGGTTGCTATTTTTAAAGAACTGGGAGAGGTTCTGGGTATTTTTATAGACCAGGAATCAGACCAGGGTGCCGAATTAGAAGAAGTGCTGCAGATACTGGCCGGGTTGCGACAGGCAGCTCGCCAGGAAAAGGATTACTTGCTGGCAGATGATATTCGCGATTTTCTAGGCAGTCTAGATATTAGTATTGAGGATACCCCTGCCGGTACCCGATTTCGTTATAAATCAGCCCCGGAGTTAAAGTTTTTAATGGAGAAGCTTATAGATTTAAGGGCCAGTTTTAAATCCCAAAAACGCTATGAAAAAGCAGACTATATAAGAAATAGTCTGCAGCAAGCAGGTATTGTAGTTGAAGATACCCGGGAAGGAGTCAGGTGGAAGATTGCTGAGGCATGATACAGTAAATGAGAGTATGTTGCGGGAGTACCCCGCGGTAGTGCTGGCTTATATTGGGGACGCCGTTTTTGAGCTGCTGGTAAGAACCCATATCGTTACTGCAGGCCCCAGGAAGGTCAGTGATATTCACCATGATACCGTAGAATTGGTTAAGGCCCAGAGCCAGGCTCGGCTTACCCGGCAACTATACCATGATTTAAGCGAAGCGGAACAGGATATAGTGCGCCGGGGCAGAAATGCCAAAAGCACTCCTCCTCGGCATGCCGACCCGGAAGACTACCAATTAAGTACTGGCTTTGAAGCCCTTCTGGGCTATCTCTATCTCAAAGGTGATGAAGAACGACTCTTAGACCTGGTCAACCAGGCACTATCGGAAATTTGAATTGCGAATTTTTTAGACGCAGATTAATTATGATTTACAATGATTTGCGTATATTCCTTTTCTTAAATATTATTAGCGTTAATCATTGCATCCCTCAGCTCCCTTAATAGCGATCGTAGGGAGCATCCGAGTGCCCTATGGGTATGTCAAAAAAATACTATTTTTCTTACTAACCCGCTATGGCCGGGGGCCATACCCTAAAGGACACACAGCAAAACAAGCATGAAAATATATCAAAAGGACCGTCCCCGTGATATACGTGATGTATTTTCTTAAAATTCAGCGTTCATCTGCGTCAGAAAAGTTTTAAAAATTCAGTGTTTTTCATAGTTTTCAGTGTATTCAGTGTCTATTTCCTATTAATCCTAAGGAGGGGTGGCTATGATTATTCAGAAGCCTCGGGTACTTGTTCCCAAACAGGCTCTGGGGGAAGATATCCTCTTGCGGCTGGAACGCTATGCCCGGGTTTGTTACAAATCAGAAGACAAAATGGTAGCTCGGGGGAACCCGGAGTTCCTTAAAAGTAAGCTTACACTAGGCCATGAATCAATAATTGAACATGAAAAAGCGACGGTTATGTTTATTATCGACCGGGGCATATCCCATGAAATAGTTCGGCACCGGATCGCCGCCTATAGCCAGGAATCAACCCGCTATTGTCGTTACAGTCAGGACAAATTCGGTAATGAGATTGCCGTAATTGAACCCTACTTTTTCCTGGAGCATGAAACTGCCTATCGGCACTGGGAAGAATCCTGCCTGGCGGCGGAAAAGAGTTACATGGCTTTGCTGGAAGCTGGACGTTCGGCCCAGGAAGCCCGCTCAGTTTTACCCAATTCCTTAAAAACAGAGATAGTGGTTACATATAACATGAGGGAATGGCGGCATTTTTTCCGTTTGCGCTGTGATGCTGCGGCCCATCCCCAGATGCGGCAGGTAGCTATACCGCTCTTGCTCTATTTCCAGCAACAGCTGCCCAGCCTGTACAATGATATAGAATATGACCAATCTTTCCCGCAAAAACACTATGCCGAAATGGTAATAACCGATGATATCTTTAATCCACTTTAAAGGAGTAATGCCTGTTTTATGCAAGAAAAACTAACCGGGATAAACAGCGTGATGGAGGCTCTTAAGGGCCGACGCAAGATAGACAAAATCTATATGCTGGAAGATCGTCAGGGCAAAAGAATGGAAGAACTGGTTTACCTGGCCCGGAAAAAAGGGGTTTATGTCCAGTATGTAGATAAGCCACGACTAGACCGCATGTCGCCTGGGGTTAACCACCAGGGGGTAATTGCCCTGGTGGAAAGCTATAACTATGCTCAGTTGGACGAGGTGCTGCAACTGGCCCGGGATCGGGGGGAGGAACCTTTTATCCTTATTCTCGATGGATTGGAGGACCCGCAAAACCTGGGCTCCATTATAAGGACAGCCGAGTGTGCTGGCGTGCATGGAATAATCATTCCTCGTCATGGCTCCGCTGAAGTAAGTGAGGGCGTGGTGCGGGCTTCGGCTGGTGCGGTTGAGCATGTCCTGCTGGTACAGGAAACTAACCTGGTGAATACAATAAAACACCTGAAAAATATGGGACTATGGGTAGTGGGTGCTGATATGGCAGCCGAAAAAGATTATTTCTCCATATCGTTCCCTGCACCCCTGGCTCTGGTTATAGGTTCTGAAGGTAAAGGTATCAGGCGGCTGGTGAAAGAGAATTGCGATATGCTGGTAAAGATACCCATGGCGGGCAAGCTTAACTCGCTTAACGCATCGGTTGCTACCGCACTGCTAATCTATGAGGTTGTACGCCAGAGAAAACAGGGTGAGTTTAACAATAAATAAACCTGAGCCAAACAGCACGGTATAAGTGCCTTGATGAGGATATACCAGCCAAACTGGAAAGAATTCGCCGTGACCTGTCGTAAAGGTCCTATACTATTGGCTTGACCTGTAACAGCACTGTAGCTATAATAAAATTGTGTGTATGTTACACTTCATATAATTTCCGACTTTTTGCAAATAAATAACAAAGTTTTATGGAGGCGATTGAATGCCTGGTTCTATCGCTACGGCGCAGAAATTATTTCTGGCGTATACGGAGATGATTGACGAAGAAATTGTAGAATTGGCCCAGCAGGGAGATCAATTTGCCATAGAGTTCCTGGTAGACAAATACAAAAACTTTGTCAGAGCCAAGGCAAGATCTTATTTCCTCATAGGAGCGGATAAAGAAGATATTATCCAAGAAGGTATGATAGGCCTATTTAAGGCCATCCGTGATTATAGGCTGGACAAGCTCACTTCATTTAGAGCCTTTGCCGAATTATGCATAACTCGGCAGATTATTACTGCCATTAAAACAGCAACCCGGCAAAAGCATATTCCCCTTAATTCTTATGTTTCACTGAACAAGCCCATTTACGATGAAGAGTCAGACCGTACTCTTATTGATATACTTTCTACCAACAAAATTACCAATCCCGAAGATATTATCATTAGTCGGGAAGAATTTATATTTATTGAAAAGAAAATGGGAGAAATACTGAGTTCGCTGGAGTGGAAGGTTCTTATGGCCTACCTGGAGGGTAAATCTTACCAGGAAATTGCGGCGGAATTAAAGAGGCATGTAAAATCCATTGATAATGCCCTGCAGAGGGTAAAGAGAAAGCTGGAAAAATACCTCGAGGATAGAAATGATCTATAAAAAAAACCATCGTATAAACAGGTTTACCTGTCCTGCCCGTTTCCTGTAGCCCCTGGACTTAAACTATTAATAAATTAAAACCATTGAGTAGCTATTGACTTTGAATTACCCAGAGTATAAAATATTACTTGCTGAGCCGAGCTAGCTCAATCGGTAGAGCAGCTGATTTGTAATCAGCAGGTTGCGGGTTCAAGTCCTGTGCTCGGCTCCAGGTGAAAATAACGGAGGGATACCCAAGCGGCCAAAGGGGGCAGACTGTAAATCTGTTGGCACCGCCTTCGAAGGTTCGAATCCTTCTCCCTCCACCATAACGACGCGGGATGGAGCAGTTGGTAGCTCGTCGGGCTCATAACCCGAAGGTTGTCGGTTCAAGTCCGGCTCCCGCAACCAAAAAAATTAATTCCTAAAGGGAAAATGAAATCAGTGGTCCCCGCAAGGGGGAAAATTAATTCCCGTAGGGAATCGAGATAGGTAGTCCTTGCAGAGGGCAACCAAAAACAAATGCCCTTATAGCTCAGTCGGCAGAGCGCATCCTTGGTAAGGATGAGGTCATCGGTTCAAATCCGATTAAGGGCTCCATCTGGCGGCGTAGCTCAGCTGGCTAGAGCATACGGTTCATACCCGTAGTGTCAGGGGTTCAAATCCCTTCGCCGCTACCATATAGAAAATGAAGGAGTGGGATACATTCTCACTTCTTTTAATTTACTTGTATTTTGGGTAAAATATGGATTAGCGGCTCAAACGGATACAGTTTTTGCCCAATCTATTTTTATTGACAGCAAGAACTCCAGTGTGATAGAGTATTTTAGGATTTCTGTGCACAGGATGGAGGTGTGATCAAAGTGAGAGTTGGTATAACACTGGCATGTACCGAATGTAAACAACGCAATTATACAACTACCAAGGATAAGAAAAAAACCACCGAAAAAGTGGAACTTAAGAAATATTGCAAATTCTGCAATTCGCACACATTGCACAGAGAGAGCAAGTAAAGTCAGGGATGTGAATAATAGTGAGCAAGAATGTTCCCGCTAAAAATGAGGCCGGAGGTTTAAAACTACGCTGGGAAAAGGCTAAACAGTACTTTATCAGTGTCTATAATGAACTTAAAAAGGTTCACTGGCCTGACCGGCAGCAACTGGTAGCGTATACCGGAGTAGTGTTAGTTGCTGTTACCATCGTTGCCCTGATCATATGGGTATTTGACTCCGGATTGTCTTTATTAATAACAAAACTATTTGAGGCCTTTGCTTAAACATGGAGGAGGTGGTTCCAATCCCTAAAACCGAATTGGAACAGGACGTAAATAGTGAAAATCAGAACAAAATTGAATCAGCCGTGGAAAGCAAAGTGCTGGGTGAATGGTATGTGGTGCACACCTATTCAGGCTACGAAAATAAAATAAAAGTTGACCTTTCCAAAAGAGTGGAATCGATGAACATGCAGAACAAAATTTTTGATGTTATCATTCCCGAAGCTCAAGAAGTAGAATACAAAGGCGGCAAGAGAAAGGTCACCAGCCGCAGGGTATTTCCGGGCTACGTTATAGTCAATATGATAATGGATGAGGACTCCTGGTATGTAGTGCGTCATACCCCTGGAGTTACCGGGTTTGTTGGTAGCGGTAATAAACCCGTGCCTCTGCAGGATTTTGAAATTGAGAAAATACTCCAGCAGATGGGCCTGGTGGAAAGCAAACCCAAAATAATCGACATAGATGTTGGCGAAAACGTCAGAGTTAAGACGGGACCATTTGCCAATTTCGAAGGGATAGTCAGGGAATTGCTGCCTGATCGCGGGAAAATACGGGTTAATATATCTATGTTTGGCAGGGAAACACCTGTAGAACTGGATTATGAACAAATAGAGAAAGTCTAAGGAGGTGTAAATATGGCCAAAAGAGTAATAGGAAAAGTATCACTGCAAATAGCTGCAGGTAAAGCTACACCGGCACCACCAGTAGGTCCCGCCCTGGGTCAGTACAGTGTAAACATAATGGGATTTTGCAAAGAGTATAACGCCAAGACTGCTAACCAGACAGGCTCCATCGTTCCAGTGGAGATAAGCATTTACGAAGACCGGTCGTTTACCTTTGTACTAAAATCTCCTCCGGCTTCAGACCTGTTGAAAAAAGCAGCCAGCGTACCCAAAGGTTCAGGTGAACCCAATAAGAATAAAGTGGGCAAGGTAAGCCGGACCAAGCTGGTAGAAATTGCTGAAATCAAAAAGGAAGACCTGAATGCCGCTGATATAGACGCAGCCGTGAGGATGCTCGAAGGGACAGCTCGCAGTATGGGGCTGGAAGTTACCGATTAGTTTTTTGCAAATAATGTGGGAGGATAGAAAATCCGATAAACCACAGGGAGGTTATAAATATGAAGAGAAGCAAAGCTTATCAGGAAGCCTTAAAAAAACTTGATAGTAATCATTTATATGACCCGGCCGAGGCCCTGCAGCTGGTAAAAGAAATGTCCAGTACCCGTTTTGATGAAACAGTAGAAGTTCACATCAAGCTGGGGGTTGACCCTCGCCACGCCGACCAGCAGGTAAGAGGAACCGTAAGCTTGCCTCATGGAACCGGGAAAACCCGTAAAGTGCTGGTGTTTGCCAAGGGAGAAAAACAAAAAGAAGCCGAAACTGCCGGAGCCGATTATGTAGGGGCAGAAGAATTGGCGGAGAAGATTCAGGGTGGTTGGTTTGATTTTGATATAGCCGTAGCTACTCCCGATATGATGGCTGTAGTTGGTAAACTGGGTAAGATACTTGGCCCTCGCGGTCTAATGCCCAACCCCAAAGCGGGTACGGTTACCTTTGACATTGAGCGTACCATAAATGAGCTTAAAGCTGGTAGAATAGAGTATCGGGTGGATAAAACCGCTATAATCCATGCGCCCATTGGTAGAGTATCATTTGAAGTAGAGAAGCTTATGGATAACCTGAACACTTTTGCCGAAGCCTTAATTAAAGCCCGTCCTGCGGCTGCCAAAGGCCAGTATATGCGTTCAGTAACCGTTTGTTCCACCATGGGACCAGGTGTTAAGATTAATCCGCCGGTATTAATGGCGGTCAATAAAAAATAGCCAGTATTAAAAAATGAATATTCAACTGTAGACAGCCGGTGGCTTGAGCCTTAAAGAACTGGATGTTCGCCTGCCGAGGTTTTTAAGATATTAACTGATAAAGCAGTTATAAAAACCTCTGCCATCGTGTCTGCAGAGGTTTTTTGATTTTAAAACAT
>JAQUGU010000061.1 GCA_028683995.1 Syntrophomonadaceae bacterium
ATATGGGGATTAATGCTAATGTTTTTCAGGCATGGGGGCAATCTCAGGGAGAAGGGGTTATTGTGGCGGTACTGGATACAGGAATAGATATCACCCATGAAGATCTTCAGGAAAATATTTGGGTAAACAAAGGGGAAATACCGGATAACGGCATAGATGATGACCTGAATGGATGTGTTGATGATATTTACGGGTGGGATTTTTGCCATAACACAAACCAGGTACATCATCCCCAATTGGTATATGATGAATGGCATGGCACCCATATTGCCGGCATTATTGCAGGGGTTGCCGGTAACGGAAAAGGAATTGCCGGAGTGGCTCCTAAGGCGGAGATTATGCCTCTGAAAGTGTTTGCTCAGGGTATTTCTTATACCAGTGATGTCATAAACGCTATTGAGTATGCTAAAAAAATGGGGGCGCAAATCGCAAACTGTAGTTGGGAAACCAATAAAGAAAATCCAGCCTTAAGGGACGTAATGGAAAGTTCCCCCATGTTTTTTGTTTGTGCCGCCGGAAACAGTCATTCTTGTATCGATGAAAATCCGGTTTATCCTGCCTATTTTCCAGCTAAAAACATAATTACAGTAGCCTCCATAAATGAAATCGGAAATCTCAGCGGTTTTTCCAATTATGGTGAGAAACAGGTAGATGTTGCTGCTCCTGGGGAAGAAATCATGAGTACCCTGCCGGAAAACAATTATGCTCGAAGCAGCGGCACATCCCAGGCTGCGGCCTTTGTTTCCGGAGAAGCCGCCTTATTATTAAGCCAAAACTTTGATATTAAGGCCGAGGATTTGGGGACATTGATCACTGGTTCTTCCGATCGGTTGACGTCATTATTTGACAAGGTTAAGGGTGGCTATAAAATTAATTGCGAAAATGGGGTTTCCGGGGCAGGGCCAAACCCTGTTATCGTTGTTGAGGTCCCGACAGTGAAAAAGGAAGAAGGAAACAACTTTAATATTAATTCCAACCCTATTGTTTTGTCGGAAGAAAATCAATGGATGGCGAAAGCAGACATGCCCACGGCAAGGAGCGGATTTGGGACAGCGGTGCTTGAGGGGAAAATCTATGCTATAGGTGGGCAGTCCAGGACTACTATATATGATATCGTAGAGGTACTTGACCCGGAAAACAATACTTGGGCTTCTAAGGAAAGTATGCCGAAATCCAGACGTTACCTGGGCACGGCAGCCTTAAACGGAAAAGTCTATGCCATTGGCGGTTTAAATAGCAGTGGGGCATTTTTAAATTCGGTAGAAGAATACGATCCGGAAACCGATAACTGGACATCAAAAACAGGCATGTTTACTTCGCGGGCGCATTTGGGGGCAGCTTCCTGTAATGGAAAAATCTATGCACTGGGAGGATATAATAATGCATCAGGAATGGTCAATACCGTTGAAGAATATGATCCGGAGACCAACTCGTGGACGCAAAAAGCCAGCATGCCAATAGCGGTGCGTCTTTTTGGTGTTGCAGTGGAAGAGGGAAGTATTTATGTGATCGGTGGGTTATATGATACTGAACCAGGTCCATGGGTGCAGCAGTATCAACCAGACACTAACGTTTGGTCATACAAAGCCGCTATGCCGACATTTCGTGGGCGTCTTGCTGCGGCATCAGCTGGAGGAAAAATTTATGCTCTGGGGGGGGAATTGATAAGCGGCAACACTGCCATTGTGGAGGAGTATGATCCTGTATCAAATACCTGGAAGAGGAAACCTAGCCTGCTCCAAGCACGATGTGAATTGGGGGGAGCGGCAGTAGACGGCAGCCTTTACGCTATAGGAGGCATGGAGTCTTTTTGGTATTATTATGATGATGTCGAAGAGTACACTCCTGATGTAAGTCAACAATTTCATTATACATATGACGAAAACAACCGGCTTGAAAGAGTGGAACTACCGTCAGGAGAAGTAATTGAATTTGAATATGATGCCAATGGAAATTTAATTAGAAAGAGCCAGTGATAAAATTAAAGGAATCTTTTATCTATAATAACTACAATCAACTAAATTATCTTATAGCTTCAGGTACTGTGATCGACTATCAATAAGATGCCAAAAGCAATTTAATTAAGCGTCAGCATGATGGCAAAAACCCAAGAAGAAAAGTGCCGATCAAGGAGGGGACTGGTAAGCGGCTTCACTGTTGCTTGATAAAAATATTTTTTAGGGGGAGGGTTTGGGGATGAAAAAGACCATATCGTGGATATTAATTATCGTGTTTTTAATAAGCTGTGTTCCTAATTCAGTTATTGCATATACAGCAGAGACAACTGAATTTGAGCAGTCTATCTGCGATGATGAATTTGTTCAAGATCAAAGCCCGGTTAGTGAAACTGAAAATACATTAACCTCAAATGAGGAAGAATACAACCAAAAAGTGAATAAACAGAAAAAGCTTCTAAAAGAGGACAAAAAAAATCCGGCCGGGATATTAACTGATAGGAAAGATTTCTTTATGGAAGAAGAAAATAAAGACAATGATGATTTTATATCAACAGAAAGTGTGGTTAATTTTGTCTATGGAAATCCAATTGTTAATCATCTGTTAAAAGAAAAAGGGAGATTTGACCTTTTAGAGAGATTCCAATACCCAGGTTCCACTTTAATAGATAAGAAAGATACACAAACAATAGTAGAAAAACAGGTATATAAAAATGAATATACTGACAATCAGGAAAAATCTATTGTAGATAAGGAAGACGTACTATTAACAGAAAGCGAAAAAGCGTCAGTTAAAGGACAAGTATATGATAGTGAGGAAAGCCAAATTAATGATTTAAAGGATAACAATGAAGAATTAGATTCAGATCAAACCATGCAAGAACTTACGGAAACAGAACAATTTATGATGGAGGTATTAACAGAAGCAAGCCAGATGGAAGCCTGGTATAATACTCTTCTGGGTCCCTCCACTATCAACGGGGTCAAAGAGAACAAGTATGCCGCCTGGGGAAGCACGGGAGAAATTGTTTCTCCCCAAAGTGGAGACCTGACCTTGAAATTCAATGACATCACTCTTCCCGGAAGAAACGGTCTAGATTTGTCCCTTGGTAGAATCTATCAAAGCAGCCAGGCCCTCATGGGGGATTTTCGTATATCTAGTTTTGACAAAAACTACAGTGACTTTTCCTCTTACTATCAAAATCGGTATAACTTAGGAGCCGGATGGTCTTTTACTTTTCCATCTGTCCAGGTAGAACAGGATGTTGCTTACCCCTTTAATTATACCGAACTCTATTACCATACGGGCCAGGGAGATATCTACCATGTCAACTTTACCTCGGATCCTAATGACAGCAATTTGGAAGACTATTATAAAAAAGATGGGGTATTTAAAGAAGACACCAGTTTTTCCTATTGGGACGGAGGTGGAGGTCAGCAAGAACAGATCACATCTCGATACGTTTTTGAAACAGCAGATAAAACCAAACAATATTTTGCTGCAGACGGACGTTTAATGACCATCATTGACAGGTTTGGAAATCAGATCACCTTCAAACATGACCTATTTCCTGTAACTAACCGGGTCGTTAATTATGACTTCGATGATGAAGAGCTCGGTGAATCCAGTGTATCATGGAGGTTTGATGAAAACTATTTTTCGGACTATGTTGAATGCGGCGTAGATGACGATACCTCCTTAGTTTTTGAAAGTCCTACTGGGACCAGGGTTACCACATCGGCCCTGTCGAAACCTATCAAAGTATTGCCTTCCACCAAGTACTATATCAGCGGTTATTTGGCGGATTGCTTGGACAGTGGTACTGCTTATGTTAAAATTAGGCAGTTTTTCACGGCCAAGGCTTTAGCAGGGCACCCATATTTTACTGGATACTACTTGGAAGAAATTCCGGACAGTGAAATAGAAATCGCGGAATCGGATTATGCTGATTGGGAATGGCGTAAATTTGAGCAATATATTACTACGGACAGTGATGCCGACCATATTCAGATTGAGTTTTATAACAAAAGGGCTGACGGTATGTCCTGCCTGGATAAAGTGAGATTTGACAGGGTCTGGCCTTTAATCACGGAAATAACGGACAGCGTCGGGCGAAAAATCAGCTTTGACTATGTGGATCATTTTTATGAAGATGAGTATAGTGATGTGCTCGATGACAATCCTCTTACCATAACCATCCAGGATCCTTCGATGCAGAACAGCAAGGTTTTCACCTACGAGCGGGAAGCCGTAAAAACGTCCAGAGGATATCCATTTGAAGTTTATATTGAATATGCCGACAATTCGTACTATTATGACGCTGATACTTATGCGGGAAGAAGAAGGTATCCGAAACTAGTCGGGTTTCATGATGGAGAAACTTATTTTCAATATAAATATCATTCAGGGGGGAACTACTTTTCTTTTACAGATAAAAACACAAGCGGTGATTATGGACGTTCAGTTCAACTTCAGTTAGAACGAATGTATTTCAGAAACAATCTGGTGTATTATGATTATAATGAATGTGAACCAAGGCATTTTGGAGAAGATGGTTTCTATGAAAAGTTCCGGGTAACATTACGTGACGAAGCATACTATGTCAACGGTATTTTGGATGCTGGAGGGCATCATCAGCAAAACTATAGCTATGACGGATATTACAACGGGAATTATTACTATAACGAAAGCGGCTACTCTGAGGACTATTATAGCAGTCATACTCTGCCGGAAAACCCTGATTTTAAGTGGATTTGCACTATGCAGCAGAACAATGGTTTAAAAACGGAAACTATTTTTAAGGGTAGTCCAATAGGTCTAAGGGAAGAAAAAGAAATCACCTATCATTCTAACGGTGAAAAAGAGACAACATACTTTGAAGAATATGATGCCACCTTCCCTAACCAGATTACCAGAGTAAAAACTGAACGAGAAAATTCCGGCGGTATTAACACCGTTTATATGGGTTACACATATAACAACTGGGGTGGATTAGCATCTTTTACTAAGCCTTTAACCCAGTCCCAATGGAACGATGCTACTGTAAAGAGTCAAAATACAGTCAGCTATACCTATGATCCGATATATAAAATGCCGGCAACCAAAACATATTATCAAAACCCAAGTACTCAATTAACGGAAAGCACCACATATAACAGTGACGGTGCTGTTATCGCTACTACAAATGCTAAGGGTGAGGTTACCAATTTTGAGTATTCGGATCCCAGTCACAAAGGCAATTGCACTAGAATTACAGCCAATCTGGAAGACGGAAAGCAGGCGATCACGGAGTTTGATTATTCCGGCGCTTATTATGCCTTTCCGACAATGATAACACAGAAATATACTGAGGGCGGAATTGAAAAAAATAGTACTACTATTAAAGGATATGAATTCATTCGGGGTAACATAGTCAGTGAAACAGATGCATTAGGTAATACCATCCTGTATGAATATGATGCCCAGGGACGGATCAAAAAAGTAACCTATCCTAGTGCAGCAGGTAAAGACGGAGAATATACGGTTAGAGACAACTACCAATACGCCGATTACACATTAATCCCCGCTGAATACGCAGGACGCCAAGCCTTTGGAGTCTATAAATACACAACCAAGACCGTAAACGGTCAAAGTCCGGTGATCATTGCCAAGTCCTACGACTATTATGATGACTATGGTAATCTCTTAGTAAGTGAGTTCTGGGATAATGATCGAAGTATTTGGGTCAGAACCAAATATCAATATGATGATTATGAACAGCTGACATGGATTAAAGATGCTCAGGACCGGCAGACTAACTGCCAGATTGACGAATGGGGCAGAGTTAAAACGATCACCGACCCCCAGGGCAACATTTACCAATATGACTATGATATTTTCCACAATACCAAAACCATAACCTTCCTTACCCAGACGGGCGGGGCCGAAAACCAGTATGTTGAGGTTTATGACCAGGTGGGTAGAATAATCTCCCGGAAGGGGTATCCCGACGGGACCGGGGGAACAGCGGTGGAAGAGACCTATGCATATGATCTGGCGGATAATCTGATTCAGCTAACCGATGCTAACAACAAAACGACCCAGTTTAAGTATGACGCCCTAGGCAATCTGATCAAAGTCATCAATGCCCTGGGCGAGGAAACAGAATATGATTATAACAGATTGGGTAAGCTCAGTAAAATAAGCCAGTATCAGGATGCTCAAACCTTTGAAAACAGCAAGGCATACGATGAAAGAGGCGCCTTGCTTTCCGCCCAGCGTCCATTGGGACCACCGGTTACATACAAAAACAATGCTTTAGGATTGGCTGTTCAGGTTACCGATCCGTCGGAAAAAATCACTAACGTTAGTTATGATAGGAATAACCGGGTATTCGAAACTGCATCTAATCATGATGGAATCAGCCGGTACTACCATCCCTTGGGAGCGGTAGAAAAATATCAGGTATGGAATGACACCGGCGGCAGCAGAGATTATAGAGAAGGTTTGGAATACGATTTTTACTACACCGGTTTGACCAAGCAGAGAAAAACTGGAACTTACCCCGTCAGCTTTCAATATGATGTTTTGGGAAATCTGACTAAAATCACTGATCCTTTTAACTTAGCTGTTGATTATGCCTATGACAGCCTAAACCGTTTAGATACCATTACATTGGAAGAAAAAATATTTGACTACGAGTTTTATCCTGATGGCATGCTCAAAGCTGTTAATTATCCGAGCACACCTGGGGGACAGGCTATCCGGAGCGAATATACCTATGACAACATCAATCGGTTAAAAACCGTTATCAACAAAGTAGGAAGCCAGGTTATTTCCCAGTACAGCTATGGTTATGACAACAATGGGAACATTACTTCTGTAACAGAGAATGGGGTAACAACCCAATATGAATATGATGATTTAAATCGTCTGGAAGGAATTTCAAAATCTAATGGGGAAGAAATATCATATAGTTATGATACCCGTGGTAACCGAACTGAAATGTTGGGTAATGACGGAATAGCAAACAATATTATGTCTGCTGCTTTCAGCTATAACAACTGGGACCAGTTATCCCAAGTTACTGTAAATGAAAGTGTTTATCAATATCAATATGATCCGGAAGGGCTCAGGACGAAAAAAGAGAGCACCAACGGTACTGTTAGGTACCACCTGGATAATAACGGAAGAGTAATAGCGGAATCGAATGCCGGCGGACAGATTACCGCCCAGAATATCTGGGGACACAAGGCATTAGCCCGGAAAGTAAACGGAGCATATTACTATTACATCTACAACGGTCACGGTGACGTGGTTCAGGTACTTGACGAAAATGGCAACATTGTTAACAGCTACACCTATGATGAATGGGGAAATATTCTATCCTGTTTAGAACAAATATCTAACCCTATCCGGTATGCTGGGGAATATTATGATGAAGAAAGTGGACTGTTTTATTTAAGGGCAAGGTATTATGATCCGAGTATTGGGAGGTTTATTTCGGAGGACAGCAACGAAGGAAGTATTGACAATCCACTGAGTTTGAATCTTTATACCTACTGCGAGAACGACCCGGTAAATAATATTGATCCTACCGGGAATGCGAAATTGCAAAATGGATTATTGTATAAAGCTGGCATGTATGTTTACGTGGGTTCTACGATGTTATACTATAATGCGCAAAATAAGGTTTATGAAATTGCATCGAGAGCAACACAAATGCTGAATGCTATTAGACCTATTGCTATTAAAGGAGCAGAAAGTGTATGGAAGTTAAACCCGGTGCAACGTGGAAATTTAATTGAAAAGACATTAGGTGGGTGGTGCAATAACTTCCCTGTGATTGATAAGGCAGGTAAAATAGTGGATGGTTTTAGGACCAGTATAACAAGCATTAAATCAATTGACTTGTTTGCTAAGTCATACCAAGACGGCAATAAAGTTTACAATACAATTATGAATTATTCAAATAGTTTAAAGAATTTCAATTCCAAAACATGGGGTGATATAACGGTAAATGTAAATTCAAACACTAAGCGTATACTTGAGTTAGCTATTACTAAAAATGCGTCTAGTGCTCAAATGAATCAGATCTACCACGCTATTAAAGATGCTGCAAAAATTGGTATAAAAATTGAAATTAAGTACATTAAGTAAGGAGCAGACATATGAAAATTACTTATAAAACTGTAAACGTATATGTTGATGAGAAGGATAACTTATTAGCATTACCTACTGGTGAATCGGATAAGTATGGGCTAAAGAATTTAGATATCGTATTCCAACTTAGCTCACCATATAACGACAGTCAATTAGAGCAATTTCTAATTGCTGCAATGGATAAATGCTATTCACTAAAAGCAGATGATACTCCAGGGCCGACCGTTTTGGAAAAACATCTAGGGATAAAAGGCTACGCAAAAGCAGTAAAGAGTAGAAGATTGGTTAACTATGATTGGGTTTTAAATTCTGGATATGTCGTTATTCCAACAAATAAAAAACCAAGGCAAGGATTTGTTCATCAAGAAGATAAAACAATCAAGCTTGGAAAGGAGCTTAAAACTGGAGAATTGGCAAAGGCTTTTAGGGAGGCTATGCAACTATCGACTACATAAATCTGAACAACTGCATTTGGTGATAAAAAGAACATGAAAAGTTGGAGTAGATTGCTAACTGCAAAATAACTGCCAGACTGGCTGCGAAACTGCGGAAGAAGGCTGCCGCTGAAGCCGTCTTGTTCAGCAGCATCACCTCCTATCAAAACGTGAATAACCAAACCGACTGCAGAATTCAAATTCTTCAGCGAGCACACCCCCGTCCTGCCTAAAAAAGCGACAGTACCGTCAGGAGCCTAAGATAATGAAACCGTTGCTTTGGATAATTTCCTGGGCATAATTGTGCAGAGGAATGATAAACAAAAAATGAAGATGGATTAATGCAAGGAAGTTATGCGGCACA
>JAQUGU010000062.1 GCA_028683995.1 Syntrophomonadaceae bacterium
GAGGGGGCAGACACAGGGTGCGAGGGCGTGGGGGTAGACCGGGGTGGGTTAGGGCAAAAAAAGAGTCATCCGCTACAATGACTCTTAAATTCTATATTCTTTTAGGCAATGCGTTTTTGGGCATGTTGCTCTCTAATTTTCAGGGCTTGTTGCAGCAAGTTTTCTCTTTTTATAGCATATGACCTTACATAAAGTCCATTGTTTCCAAGGAAACTGCCTTTATAAATAAACTTGGAGCGTTCCACCAGTCGTCTACCACCTTCGGAAACCGTAAAAGCACCTACTGCTTTAATATTAGCCATTATCCGTTTTTGCCCCAGGATAAATTGCCGGGCAAAGTCGCGTATCAGCTTTCGGGTGTAGGTTTTATGTTGCTTATCCGATAAGTCCACAATTACTGAATAAATATACAGGTAGACATCAGGCGCCTCAAACGATAGCAGATAGGGTATGGCATCATCCTCAAGAATTTGACCCCTAAGAACCTTTTTCCATATTTCATATGGCAGTGGAAGTATTCCATAATATCCTTTTAATTTATTGTCCACTTTACATAATCGAAACATCTTCGGGTCCTTTTCAATTAAATTCTTCAGGGTATTGGTTTTAGACTGCCAGCAGGTATCGAAATACTTCTTTTCAATACTTAACATAGCCGGGATATCTTGAACCGCTGCACACCCCACTGTACATGCTGGTTCATCCATGGTTTCACCTTCCTAATCATATTTTAAGCCCCGGGTTGAAAGCTCCCGGGGCTCTTATATAATTATAGCTCTTTCAGTTGTGTTGTTCATGGTGCAGGGGTTACAGCAAAGCGAAGGGAAACCAAGTATTGCAGAGCAACCGAATTGTTAGAAGATGTATACAATATGAGACTGATGTCTATTGAGAGAGACAGTCTCTATACCCGATTGGCAAAATAAGTTCGGGGACAGGCACCGGACTTATTAGTTGGGTAGCTTTATTATGCTTGATTGTTTTTCTAGCTTTTCAGCCAGCAGGGACATTTCTTTCACCCATTGCATCATATTAGCAATATTTCTGAACTGTTCTTCGGTTGAAGCCAGTATTTCCTGGGTAGCTGCAGCTGTTTCCTGGCTTACTGCCGCAATATTTCCCATTTCGCTATTAATGCTATTAGTGCTGCGAGTAATTTCCTGGCTGGCAGTTGCTATATTGTGGATTTGCTGATTAACTGGAATTATATACTCCTTCAATCGCAGTAATAAATTTTCATTATTTAAGACTACATCGGCCTGGCTCTCCAGGACTTCCCGGGCTGATGCCACATCCTCTACCACCTGGATAGTACTATTCTGTATATCCCCTATTAGTCCATAAATGCTCTGGGCCGTGGTGGAGGTTTCCTCCGCCAGTTTTCGTACTTCTTCCGCTACTACTGCAAAACCCCGTCCCCGTTCACCAGCACGCGCGGCTTCAATAGCTGCATTTAGGGCCAGCAGATTAGTCTGACCAGCAATATCGGTTATGACATTAACAATCTGTCCTATCATAGCCGATTTCTCCTCTAACTCCCCTATGGATTCGCTTACCCGAGTAATAGAGGTCATGCTTTCAGAAACCTTTTGCCTTTGAAAACCCGCATTATTGAACCCATCGGCTACTATGCCCTCGGTTTCCCCAGCATGAGCAGCAACCACAGAGAAATTCTGTGCAACTTGCTGAGCCAAATCCGCCATCAAAGCGGTGGATCTGGATGTTACCTGCATATTTACTGCCTGCTCATTTGCTCCCCGAGCAATCTGGTCGATAAGACCGTTCATAGTATTTATACTTTGCGAAGTATTGTCTACTATTCTGACTGCTTCTTCCGATGAATGGTTAATCTGAAAGCCGGCTTCTTTAATCCGGCTACCAATAAATCTAAGCTCTACTACCATATGGTTAAAAACATCACGCATCAATGCCAATTGCCCCATGGGCTGATTTAACGGTACCTCGGCCGTTAAGTCTCCTTTGGCGATCAGATTCGACTGTTCTACCAGTAACCAGGTAGGATATATAAATTTCCTGGCGTTATTATTGGTCGATATCAATGCTACTACCGCACCGGCCAACGATGCGGAAAAAAAGGATATCATCAGGCCCCGTAAATTAAAACAATTCGCCAGATATGCCAGTAATAAACCCATGATAATACCAGCAGTAATGGAGGAGAAGAGCATGGTTTTTAAAGTATAGTTATGGGCTATTTGTTTAATTTCATTATTATCGCTGTTCATTCCCATACCCCCCACACTATTCATGACTAATTTGGCTTAAATTAAATTTCCCCACTGCATTCTTAAGATCTGCAAGCATAGCATCAAACCGCATTAATTCATTAAGCAAAGACTCCATGTAGGTAGCTTGTTGCTCAGCTATTATGGATATCTCCTGTGTCCGAGCACTGCTTTCCTGGGCTATGCTGTCCGTCCCTTGAGCCGCCGTGGTTACCTCATCTACGGCCCGGCTAATATCCTGGCAACTGCCAGTAACACTATCCATGTCTCGGGTTATGTGGCTGAAGTTGTTGGCTACTATAGTAATATATTGCTGGCTTTCCTCCATGGCTTTCTCTTGATCGGAAACAGCCTGCTTGGCCGCACTGGTTTCTTTAATTACCTGTGCTATGCTGATCTGTATATTACCTGCTAATCCGCCTATCTCATAGGCCGCTTTCCCGGAGGCCTCAGCCAGTTTCCTAACCTCCTGGGCCACTACCTGAAAGCCCTTACCACTATCTCCACTGCGCGCAGCTTCAATCGATGCATTTAGGGCCAGCAGGTTAGTCTGAGCAGCAATATCGGCAATAACATCCATTATGGTTTTTATTGCACTGCTCTTTATTTGCAGTTCATTTATAGCAACACTCATTTTTTCAATGACTTGCCGGTTTTCCAGCATGCGTATTTTCTGTTGTTCTATGGCCTGCAGTTCTTCTGCAGCCATAGCTCCTATGGACTGCAGACCTAAAGCGGTTTCATTGCTGCTATTGGCCATATTTTCCACCAGTTGGGCTATATTTCCGACTTCCATAACAATCCTCTGTACTACTTCAGCCTGATCACTGCACCCGGCAGCTATTTGCATCATGGCAGATGCAACTTCCTGAGCCTGTGTATTACCGTTATTAACCTGCTCGATCATTTCGTTTTTAACCTTGTCCGTTTCAACAATCCTTTTCTGAGTAGTAAACATGAGACTAATGATACCGTCCCCCATCTTATCAAAGGCCATTCGTATGGTATCCATCACCCCATAATTAAGACCCTTTAGTTTGGCCTCCAGATTTCCCTGTTCAATTCCGTTCACGTAGTCTATCATCGAGGCGATAGGAATAAAAAATCTCTTTTTATTGATTAAAGTGGCCAGGAAACCGACCAGCAGTCCACCAAATGCCCCTCCCAGGTATTGAATTATCCAGACTCGCACATCAGTTAATCCCAATAACCATGAATTTAGTAAACCGAAAGGTGCGGCAAGAAAGGCACACCAAAAAACCGTTGAGATAGAGTAGGATCTGGAAATTCGTTTTATCTGCTCTTGACTATCCATATAACAGTTCCACCTCTCGCACCTATAAATGGCAAACCTTACTATATAATAAACATATTACCACAATTGAGTAAAAAACTTAACTAAAAGAACTCCTAACAAAACTCTTTCATAGCAAGGATATGAATTTAGGCAGTATTTATCACCTGATTCTGACAGGATATAGTTAAGCTATACCGGCGTGCAAGTTATACTATTATGATAGATGAGTCATAATGAGGCTCTATACTATTGTTCTGTGCAATATACAAAACCTACTGTTCCCAGTCCGGTATGTAAACCTATCACCGGGCCGATGGAAAGAATGCTAACTGGTACAGAATAGCGTTCTATCAGTGATTGTCTGAGCTGATGAGCTTTTTCCGGAGCATTAATATGGTGCACAATAATTTCTTTTAAACCGTATTCTTGATGATCCGCTTCAATTATCTCCAGCATGCGTTTGATGGCCCTGGAGGTGCCGCGGGCTTTTTCCAGTAGATGAGTCATACCCTTTTTCATATCTACGGTTAAAATAGGGCGGATATTTAATAGTGACCCCAGTAAAGCAGAAGCAGTACCAATACGCCCGCCTTTTCTTAGATACTCAAGAGTTTCAGGGACAAAGTAGAATCGCACCCGAGCACGTGTGTGCTGTGCAGCCTCCAGGACGGTTTTGAAATTCTCTCCCGCCTGGGCCAAACGGGCCGCCGCCAGGACCTGTAAACCCATGGCCATGCAGTTGGTGTAAGAATCCATGATTTCTATCCGGGCTTCCGGAAATTCATGTAAAATCATTTCTTTGGCTTTCAAGGCGGTAGCCCAGGTACCACTCATAGTAGATGAGATAAAGATACCCAGAATCTCATCTCCTCGAGCTACTATCTGGCGGAAGGTTTCGTAAATTTCTCCCAGCGAAGGTTGGGAAGAGGTGGGAATACATCCGGTGCTTTCGATTTTGTTATAAAAATAATCATAATCGACATCCGTTTCCTTAAACGATTCATCCTTAAAATGAACACTGAGAGGAATTATGCTGATATCCAGTTCCTTTTGCGTCTCTAAATCAATATATGATGTACTATCGCTTAATATTTTTATTGCCATTTAATATACCCTCCCAATTTTACTGAATTAGTATTCTATATATTTTAAGAAAGTCCTTTTTAAATTAAAGTATAAGGGCTATATTGTGGGAAAAAACTGATCCAATTTGCTTCTTGCTATATATGTATACTTTTTGATATAATAAACGGCAATAAACAAATAATTAGGTCAGGCTTTTTGCCGGGCCCTGGTGGGCAGCGGAGTACCGTGGGACTATTATGCAAAGTAACAGTCTAACGGTATTTTTTTAACCCACAAAAATGATTATATAGGGAGTGTTAATTTTGGATCGGTTGACTACTTCTTTTTCTAACTTCATGATTAGTAAAACGCTTAAAGGGGTACCCACGGAAGATTCTATTAATAACCCCGACCACAGGAAACAGGTGGCTTACCTGGAGGCCTGGTTCAGCATATTGGGTAATTTTGTATTGGCGATTATTAAAGGGGTTCTGGGGGTCATGGTCAATAGTATCTCACTGATTGCAGATGCTGTCCATACTGCTTCCGATGTTGTAACATCAATCGTGGTAATTGCCGGATTTAAACTGGCAGCCATCCCTCCCGATGAAGAACATCCCTATGGTCATGGTCGTATTGAGTTTATTGCTACCCTGATTATTTCGATACTTCTGGCGGCTGTGGGGGTTAAGTTTGGGATAGACTCCTATAAACGATTAATTAGTAACACTCCAGTAGCCGGAAATTATTTTGTAGTTGTGATAATGCTGCTAGCTGGTCTATTTAAAGAACTGATGTCTCGTTTCTCTATTGATCTGGGACAGAGAATTTCCTCATCCACCCTGATAGCTGATGCTTGGCATCATCGTACTGATGCTATCGCTTCGGTATTGGTGGCAGTAGCCATTCTGGCTTCCCAGTTCGGATATTACCGGGTAGACGCCATATTAGGCTTCTGTGTATCGGGGCTTATTATCTGGACTGCCATAGAAATTTTCAGGGAGTCCTGTTCGAAGCTAATTGGTGAGAATGATCCGTATCAGGTAGATGAGATTAGCCGTTTAGCTCTTTCCATACCGGGTGTTATGGCTACCCATGACATTAGTGTTCATGACTATGGCGCCAACAAAATGGTGATAATTCACATTGAGGTGGATAAGAACCTTTCTCTGCTGCGGGCACATGATATTGCCGACCAGGTGGAGCATAATATTAATGAAAAGCTGTTTACTTTATCTACAACCGTACACGTTGACAGTTGTGAGAGAGATTCTTAATTAGGGGTGTTATATTGAAGATACTGGTGGATGCTGATGCTTGTCCTCGATCAGTTTTGCAAGTTTGCTTTAAGCTGGCTCATAAATATGGTCTGGCGGTATGGACAGTAGCCAGTTTTAATCATAATATAGAGTCCGATCATCACATTGTAGTTGGCAATGCTTCCCAGGAGGCTGATCTTAAAATAATGAATCTAGCCGAACCGGGAGATATAGTTATAAGTCAGGATTGGGGACTGGCAGCTATGGTTCTGGGTAAAGGCGCCAGATGCCTGAACCCAATGGGGCACGAGTATAATGCAGCTACCATGGATTTTCTTTTGGAGGAAAGAGAGGTAAAGGCCAAGTTGCGCCGGGCGGGTGGCAGAACCAGGGGTCCCAAAAAGAGAACTGCTGAAGATGATAAGCACTTTGAGCAGGGTTTAAACAAGTGTATTTCTAGCATTAACAAGGATAGCTGAATTCCCATAGTTTCAGCCAACCATCCTCCCCCGCAGTAACAACAGAATGATGGTATGGAGCAAATTCCGTACAATTTACCTGCCAGATGTCCTCTGGCAACAGGTAAATTTGAGTACCGGCATTTATGTCCCAAATACGGACACTGTTATCAATTGCAGCTGATATAGCAAAATTACAATCTTTAGTAAGGGTAAGTGAATTAACTAAACCCCGGTGACCTTTAAGCATGAGCAAGTCTTTACCGCTGTCCAGATCCCAGAGAACTAAACTGCCATCAGTATTACCACACAGTGCATACTGCATGTCATCAGTAGAGCAGATTGAATAAGGCCAGCGATCTGGTAGTCCCAACCATATATGGTTCATCTCCCCGCTTAAATCCAGCATGCGAAATTCCCTTTTGAAACCGGTGAGTAAGAGATGCATACCATCCGAAGACATCCACATCCGGTGAATAGGACCAGTACTAGTCCGAAAAAGGTTCATCGGTTTTATTCTCTGCAGATCCCAGAATCCTATGGTTCCATCCAGGCTACCGGACAGGGCCAAACGCCCATAAGGTGCGATTCCTACCCAAATGGGTAATGCTGTATGGCCGCGAAACTGCCTTATCTCTTTACCACTATCTACCTCCAGCAAGTGAAGACTATAATCATCAGTAGTAGCCAGAATATAGTTACCGTCAGGACTCATACAGGCAGCAGTCACATGGGCATATTCAAATGTAAATCGTTGCACTTCCGCACCATTATTAACATCCCAAAGAGATATGCGTCCATCCATCCCTGAGGTGAGGACCTGATTACCGCTGGGGGAAAAGCAGGCACTGGTTATTTTTCCCTGATGAGCCACGAAACTGCGCATTAATTTTAACACCGGGCTACGTGATAACTTCCTACTATCGAGCAAATCATCCGCTAAAATTAAAACTTCTTCAATTTCTTTATCTGGAATAAGAGATTGTTCTATTTTAGCTAAATAGTTGTGGTAGATAGAATAGTCAGCGCGGCTATATTCAAAGCTGCGCAAACTCAAAATGAAATCTTCATAGCTAATTGCACCAGTTTTCCACTGAATGTAGGATAAATTAAAGGCGGCGCGAATATTTTTATAATCGTAACGGCGAGCTTCTTTCCATAAGCTGGTCGCATATTCCAGGTCATTTGCTTTATAGGCAACAACAGCCCGCTCACATAATTGGGTTGCCCGAATTTTCATTTGCTGCCGTATCTGGGGAATAAGGGTCATTAAAAACTCGAAGTCACTGTCCTTATATTCATAAAAAACTGCCGTAATCCAGTCGTTACTATTTTTTATTTTGTTTTCGCATTCAGAACATACAACTTCTTCTGCAGTTTTATGTAGATAGTTCTTATGGCAAAGACCACAAGTAGATTGTTGGATAAAGTTATTAACAATCCGGTTCATTTTCTGTTTCCTCCCTGTCCGTCCTTCTTTCCAGATTAACTAAATCTCCGCAATCCAGATAAATCAAGGTAGTTTTTTCCTGGGTTACCGGCCATAATTGAACCCAAAAACCATCACTATCAATTTCTCTGATAGTAAGACAAACACCATTAACGGCAATATCTTCTCCCTGTTTAAGTCGGCTAAGTATCTGCCGTGGGTTAATCTTCAAGGTAATTATTGACTGTTTTTCCAAAGCAGTACCCTTAAAAACTACCTCTCCCAAATCCTCGATTACACCAGTAAAATGAAGTGCTTTTACCATAATCTATTACCCCTTTTTTTACTATACCGGTGGTAGCAAATTTATCTAAAGGGTACAAACACAGTTTTGGCATCAAACCTACTATTAGCTAAACGCTGCTCCCGGTAATAGGCATAAATAGCTATTAGAATTAACGAATAAAAGAGCCAGCGAACAAAATACATGGTGAAACTAATTAAAGCCATTTGCCAGATTCCATGAAGTTCGATTATAAAAGGTTGAACTGCGTATCCAAGAGCCAGGCATACACCCTCAGATAGGATTACAAAGGCCAGCATGACTATTAAAAGCTCCAACCTTATTCCTTTTGCCAACAGGGCTGCTTTTTTCATGGATACAGCTATACTATTATCGTCAATTATTAACACCGGAATAGCCAGAGCGTACCTGGTGAAACAGTACAGAGTTACCAGTACTCCCCATACAAAAGCCGGCATATAAATATCGAAAGCTATTAGTGGTGATAAAAATGCGGGAGTCCAGGCCAGTAGCAACATAGGAACTACTGCCCCAAATAGCCGTGGCCAATTAACCAGACCAGCAATTAATGAAGGAATAATAATCGAGGAACTACGGCGATGGGAATGATGCATAGCATAGACTATGGCTCCGGTGCAGAATAAGCCCAGGAATATTTTTAGTATCATGATAACGAAACTAATACTGGCTGCAGAAGCCTGAAAATACTTATTCAAGAGCGGAAAATCGGCAGGCTCAATTACATAGTGCTGCCATAGCCAGGCTTCACAAAAGCCGGTAGGCAGAGCCGCCA
>JAQUGU010000063.1 GCA_028683995.1 Syntrophomonadaceae bacterium
AGGGAAACCATTATGGCCAGGGGCGCTCTGGTAGCATTAAACCAGAGAAATCGCAAAAAGCATTAGAGCAGCCCAGGTCGGGTCCCAATGGTCAAGTCAATTCGTCGGCAGGTAAGAAGAATAAGGACGCTAAATCAAAAATGGAAGTGGATAAGAAAAAGACTAATAAAATAAAGTCCGAGCCACCAGGTCAGCAGAAGAAGATTAAGCAGGATGAAAAGAACTCCAATAACAAGGGGAGAAGTTAGGAACTCTGGGGGTTACCAGGATTAGTGTTAATTGATGATAGAATCTCGGGGATTAGTGTGCTTATTTCTTGGAGATTGTTTTGCCCATCGAGTGAAAATATTCTTATCTCATCATCTCTAATGACAACCATAGCTACCGGAGTAACTTTCCCTCCGGCACCAGCACCCGCACCCTTTGCCATTTCACTACCGGCAGAGCCGTTACCTGCTCCAAATGATATGCTTAAGAGGGGAATCAAAATAAAATTCCCCGCTTCAATGGGCTTACCCATAATGGTTTCACTTTTAAAAAATACTTTTATCTTATCAAATAGTAATTCCAAATCGGATATCATACTAATCAACATCCTCCCAAACAGTTACTTAGTAGCCACACTCAACAACAAATTAAAATAGGGGCATCATTGAACAAACAATTTAGTGCTCGGCCGGGCAGACACATGGGTCTGCCCCTACAGACCTCACCCCTCACGCCTCATTCCTCACGCCTCACGCCTCGCCCCTTACCCCTCACGCCTCACGCCTCGCCCCTTACCCCTCACGCCTCACGCCTTACCCCTTACTCTAGACATTTATCAAGTAACACACAACCACCAATAAAAATAGAATCCTGGGTGTTCCATGTAAATACAAACATAATCGCTATACCTCGCGGATAACGCAAAATATAGCGAATTTATAAAGCCCAAAATAATCTTGTTTTAAGCCCTGGCTCTATATCTGACTTGTTAGCTGTTTATAAATGGCATCGGCAATACCCAGTGAACCAGTTTTGCTCACGGAACGGGCATATTCCGTATAGAGCATGGATTCAAAAGTATCGGTGGCGAAACTTTGCCCGCTAAATTCACCGCGAGGGATACTCTGGCGCATAGAGTCCAGCACCTTGTTTAAAAACACACTCTCCAATTCCTGACAAGCGGTATACAGCTTCTTATTATTCTTCTCATTAATAGCGCTTTCCAAACAACGGGAAAAATCTTTTTTCCCCACTGTTTCTTCGTACGAAGGCGTTGCGGACATTATTTTCGGTGCAAAAGAAACGCTGTTAACCATCATAATCCATTACCTCCTCAGGTTAGCCGCGGTCTGCAGCATTTCGTCGGAGGCCTGAATAAGCTTGGAATTAAACTCATAGGCTCTCTGAGCTGTTATCAGGTTAACCATTTCTTCAACCACCTGAACATTGGCCATTTCCAGGTAACCGGAATTAAGGGTAATGCTGCTATCGGATTCCGGTTCCCATTGTACCGCTTCACCCGAGTTAGCCGTGGCTTGATAAAGGTTTTTACCGATTCTCTGCAACCCGGCGGGATTACTGAATTTGAATATCTGTAAAGGTTCACCCGCAGTTTGCGGTTCGGTTGAACCAGGCAATATGAAACTAACAGTACCATCACTAGCTATGTTCACATCAGTAAAATTTTCCTCCAATGCTTCCGGACCCAGGTATAAATAGCCATCAGCAGTAACCAATTGACCGGAGGCATCAATTTTTATGGCCCCATCTCTGGTATAAAGGGGTTCTTCATAGCCGGGTACCTGAATCGCAAAAAAACCTGTTCCGGTTCCACTTATAGCTACGTCCAGAGGGTTTTCGGTATGCTGAAGGTTTCCCTGAGCAAAGAGGGTATTAATGGCGGCAGGTCTGACTCCCAGGCCAACAGCCAAACCTACTGGCTCGTTGCGGTTTTCATCTGCAGCCGGTCGTTTGATAGTCTGATAGAGTAAGTCTTGAAATTCAATTCTTTGTTTTTTAAATCCAATAGTGTTCACATTGGCCATATTATGAGCCAGGGTATCCGTGTTCAACTGCTGCGCGTGCATTCCGGTACTCGCAGTAAAAAGAGCCCTCATCATACTGCTGTTCCTCCTCTATTTATGAAACATTAATTTGGCGGTATTTCCGTCAATCAATACCGCCCGGGCTCCTCCAGTTGAGTCCAGCCCGAATACGTGCTTAAGGTACTACGGAATATTATCGTTTTGTTGGCCGAAAAGGTTTAGAGCAGGAGCAGGTAAAAACATGTCCCTATTTGCCATATTATTAAAATATCTAATTAAATCTCTGTTTTTCGCATGAAATATTAAAAACCTTTCCCAGGTACAGTAGGCACATTTTGTTTACCCCTTTCATATATTAATAATGTTCACCGGTAGTACTTAAGTTAAAGGGGTGAGAAAATGGTCAGAGTATCTGATTTGAAAGCCAAAGATGTGGTTAACATTCTGGACGGCAAAAAACTAGGTCATATTTGCGACATTGAACTGGAACTGGAAATTGGCAAAGTAATTGCTATTATTGTTCCCGGGCGCTTGCGGGGATTTAGCATCTTTGCCAAACGCGAGGAGATTGTTATACCCTGGAAAAAGATTATCCGTATAGGAAGAGATGTAATTCTGGTAGAGGTGCCAATAGTCCAGGAAATGGACGATTATAAGCGCAAAGAGTACTTATTGGATGATGATAATTTCTAAATTACTCCGGGAAGTTGAACAAATGACAGCTATTGTTCATAATAAGGGCAGACCCTGTGCGTTATATGTCACCTGCAATATTCTATGCCATGGGAGTGATGGAGCATGCGCTGTCCTTATTGTCAGGATTATGAAAGCCGGGTAATAGATTCCAGATCCAGTGAAGATGGTTGTACTATACGCCGTCGCCGCGAGTGTAGTACTTGTAAAAGGCGATTTACTACGTATGAGCGGGTGGAAGAAAGACCCTTGCTGGTGGTTAAAAATGGTGGGGAACGAGAACAGTTTAACCGAGAAAAAATCTTAAAGGGTATCAGCAAGGCCTGTGAAAAACGACCGGTAAGTTTGGAAGACATGGAAACCGTAGTAGCCGACATCGAAAGGGAACTAAGAGACAATTTTGACCGGGAAGTGAGCAGCAAGGTTATTGGTGAAAAAATAATGGACAAGCTGCAAACCCTGGATGAGGTGGCTTATGTTCGCTTTGCCTCGGTTTACCGGCAGTTTGGCGATTTAAACAGTTTTATCAAGACTATTGAACAGTTAAAGAACAAATAATTTGCATGCAGGAAAGCAACTAATTGTCTAGAGTGAGGGGTAAGGGGTGAGGGGTACCGCGCTACGCTTGCGTGGATTCCCCTACGGGTATCACAATTAAAGTTACCGCGGCCAATTATAGGTCGGATTCCTCTACGGCTTGTTGCAGCAGGGTTCTGGCTTCCTCTACCAGGTCTGCGGGTACAGAAATCTGAACTTCCGCCATAGGCCCAATACTAACGGGTAACTGCGGTATTTCCCGGCGCAGAATTCTGACCGGAATACCGTAAGATTTTAGCAAACTGCTAATAACCAAATCCTGTGGAGGGTAAACCTTTTCAATAGTAACCCAGGAGTCTGAGGTTGGCTTATTGCCGTGAGGGCAATCTTCCTTCTGGTACCTCCTGGCTAATTGCTGGTAACCGGGGTAAAACATTAAATACCACCTCCTGTAGCTAATATTTTAAGCTAAAATGAAGGGAAGGACAAATGCCCAGCTTTACATGGATAAATAAAGATGGTATGCATTACATTACTTTGCCGCATTGGAACCAGCAAGGTGTCAGTGTGGCTTTCTCAGCCCGCCTTGGGGGAGTCAGCCAGGCTCCCTATAACTCTTTGAACATGGGCTTGCATGTCGGGGATAAGACGGATGATGTAATAGAAAATCGACACCGTTACCTGGATTTGTTCTCGTTTAATCCTGAAAACATGGTATGCTGCGAGCAGGTACACGGTAATTCCGTGGCTGTAGTGGGCAAAGAAGAGCAAGGTCGGGGGGCGCTGGACTTTAAAACTTCTATGTCCGGCTATGATGCTATGGTCTGTAGAACACCGGGTATTATGCTCACTACTTTTTATGCTGACTGTATTCCCATATACCTGTTTGACCCTTGCCAAAGGGTGGTGGCCATTGCCCATAGCGGGTGGAAGGGAACGATGGGGCGTATTGCTACTCAGACTGTAAGGCTCATGCAAAGGGAATTCGGCTGTTCTCCTGAAAACACCGAAGTCTTTATTGGTCCGGGTATTGGTAGTTGCTGTTTTCATATTGGAGAGGAACTCAGTAAGCAAGTAAAGGAGGAGTTTCCCGGGTTACATGGAATACTTAACTATGAATTTAATGGGTGTACCTGGGATTTACAGCTTACCAACCGGCTGATGCTGCAGGATGAGGGCGTCAGGCCGGAAAACATTATTGATTGCGGACTGTGTACGGCCTGCAATTCGGAAGTGTTCTTTTCCTATCGCCGGGAGCAGGGGAAAACTGGCCGCATGGCCGCAGTTATTGGTTTAAATTATTGAGGTGATATACCATGTATAGTCCTAAAATACTTGTAGTTGACGACGAAACTTATATTGTCGAACTGGTTAAATTTAACCTGGAGAAAGAAGGCTACCGGGTTATAGTAGCCTTTGATGGTATACACGCTCTGGAAATGGTCAGGGAAGAAAACCCCCATCTTATTCTGTTGGATATAATGCTGCCCAGCATGGATGGTTTGGAGGTATGCCGGACTTTAAAACAGGATCCCAATTACAATACTATTCCCATAATTATGCTAACTGCCAAGGGGGATGAATTTGACACCGTACTTGGTCTGGAAATGGGAGCTGATGATTACATTAAAAAACCCTTTAGTCCCAGAGAAATGGTGGCCCGGGTCAAAGCCCGCCTGCGGGCTTTGAAAATACTGGAGGCTGAGAAAGCGGTTGGCAAGAGGATATTTGTAGTAAAAGACTTAATAGTAATTCCTGATAAATATGAAGCCTTTCTGGGTGAAGAAAAACTGGAGTTGACCCCCAAAGAATTTGAACTGCTTACCTTGATGGCTTCCAATCAGGGTAAGGTATTTACCCGTGAAGCTCTGTTAGAGAAAGTTTGGGGATACGAATATTCCGGGGATACACGTACAGTTGACGTTCATATTAGACACCTGCGGCAGAAGCTAAGGGATGATTCCAGCTTTCCTTTATATATAGAAACGGTAAGGGGTGTGGGCTACCGTTTTATCGAAGGGAGTTCCAACGGGTAGAAAACGTGAAGGATTTACGCATAAAACTTTAGAAGGTGTATTTGAATGGCAGCAATACTGGATAATAAACATATAGATGCAATTATGACCAGCCTGATGGATGGTATTATAACCTTTGACCGTAACGGTGTTATAATTATGGCCAATAAGGCAGCAGAGAATCTGTTCCTGGTACGTAAGGACGGATTACAGGATCGTACCCTGGAAGAGATAGGCGACGAAATTAGTTCCATGATAGGAGAAGTCCTGTTCAGAGGTAATGAAGTATTTGCCGAAATGTTAATCCAACCACGTACCCAAATTTATCGGGTGCATGTTATGCCTATAAAAAGTGAGAACAGAGAGATCGAGGGTGCAGTAGCCGTATTTCGAGATGTTACTGATGCCCGGAACTTTGACCAGATGCGATCGGAATTTGTGGGTAACGTATCTCATGAATTGCGCACCCCCTTAACCTCAATTAAGGGCTTTGTAGAGACGCTTTTAGACGGGGCGATGGAGAACAGCGCCATTTGTCGTCGTTTCTTAACTATTATTGATACCGAGACAGAGCGATTGAGCCGCCTTATTGAAGATTTGCTTACCTTGTCGTCGATTGAATCCAAGGAGCGTATTATTAATCCCCGGCCGGTGTGTTTAATACGTTCCATCCGCAGTGTAATGAATATTATGGGGCCGCAAATCAGCGAGAAATCGTTGCATGTTGAGTTTATCTGTGAACCGGATTTAGCATTAATATATGCTGACGAAGATTTATTGAATCAGGTTCTTATTAACCTGCTGGATAATGCTATTAAGTACACCCCCCGAGAGGGAAAGGTCATAATTCGTGCCTACCATTTAGATAGTCGGGTAATAACAACTGTTACTGATACTGGTATGGGTATACCCCATGATAGCCTGCCCCGGGTGTTTGAACGCTTCTACCGGGTGGATAAAGCCCGTTCCCGGCATCAGGGAGGAACTGGTTTGGGATTAGCAATTGTTAAGCATATTGTGGAATCCCACGGGGGAGAGGTATTTGTGGAAAGTGAATATGGAAAAGGCTCTACTTTCGGGGTTAGTTTCCTGGTAGTGTAGGGAACGGCCCCTGTGCCGTTCCGTCATGGGATAGATTTTTAATTCACGCGGATGGCGCGAATCAATAGGATTCACGCGGATTTTTTAAAAAAATTGGTAAGGTGTAAGGTGTGAGGAGTTAGGATTGTAGGGGCAGACCCATGTGTCTGCCCGCCGGGGTATTGACTCTACCGGCTAATGAACTACCAACCCGTGGGCGAACACACGGGTTCGCCCCTACAGATTACGTTCCCTGCTTCAACCTTATAGTAAACAAAGAATTTAAGGTGATAATAGTGGATTTACAGGAAAGTATTGCTATAGTAAGAAATCGCATAGTTGCCGCAGCTGCTAAAAGCGGACGTACTGCTTCCGATATTATGCTGGTGGCGGTAAGCAAGACCGTAGATAGTGACACTGTACGCCGGGCCTATGAACTGGGTATAACTGATTTTGGTGAGAACCGGGTCCAGGAATTTAACCGTAAGATAGAAGAACTTTCTCAGGCCCGCTGGCATCTTATTGGTCGTTTGCAGACCAATAAAGCGAAAGATGTAGTAGGCAGGGCAGCATTGATACATTCCCTGGATCGTTGGAATTTGGCTGAGGAACTTAACAAACGAGGATTACAACAGGGAGTTGAGGTGTCATGCCTCTTACAGGTTAATATCGCCGGTGAGGAACAGAAGGCAGGTATTGAACCTGATGAGGTAAACAGCTTTTTAGAATCGCTGGGCCAATTAGAAGCATTGAGAATAGACGGCCTCATGACCATGGCTCCCTTGCTTAAGGAGGGAGAAAAAGCGCGGCCGGTTTTTAAAGAATTGTACCATATTAAAGAAAAAATGAGTAAAAATCGATATAATAATGTTAACCTGCGCTATCTGTCTATGGGAATGTCTCAGGACTACGAGGTTGCCATTGAGGAAGGGGCCAATATAGTCCGGGTAGGAAGTGCTATCTTTCATCCCGAATAAGCGTAAGCTTTGATATAGATACTAACAGCGGATAGAAATCCAAGGAGGGTAAAATAATGGGCGTATTCAACAAAGTGTGGACATGGTTAGGGCTGGAAGGTGAAGAGGTAGTGAGGGAAGAATATGTATCCCTGCCCGGAAATGTTGAGGAAAATCCGAAGACTGCATCTAATATTGTAAGTATACATAGCAATAAGACCATGAAAGTAGTGGTTTGCGAACCAGACAGCTTTGAAGAAGTTCAGGTACTGGCCGACCACTTGAAAGCTAGAAAACAGCTAATACTGAACTTTGAAAATACCCAACCGGATGAAGCTCGAAGGATAATAGATTTTATTAGTGGGACTACCTATGCTCTGGATGGCAACAGCCAGCAATTGGGGAAGAACGTGTTTGTCTTTGCCCCTAATAATGTTGAGATTGCCAAAGACGCCCGGAGCATAATCCGTAAACCAGGACTGCTCAATCCCTTTGGAGGTGAGCGCTAGTGCCCCAATGCCTGGGAATCATAGGCTGTGGCAATATGGCTAATGCTATTGTAAAAGGATTAAGCGTGGACAAGGCCGGTTTTCAGGATATTCTGGTAAATGACATAGATCAGGATAAAGCCCTGACTTTCAGCCGGGAATATGGAATTAAGGCAGTAGATTACGAAACCTTATGGTCAGAATGTAATACCGTACTTCTGGCAGTCAAGCCTTACCAGGTAAAAGAAGTCTTGCACTCAGGACGAGGCCAATGGCATGTAGAGCATTTAATAATATCCATTGCCGCTGGCATCAAACTGGCCAGCATGGAAGAAGCTACTGATAATCTACTTCCAGTTATCAGGGTCATGCCCAATACCCCATGTCTGGTGGGTCAGGGAATAGCAGCAGTCGCTGCAGGTAATAAAGCTACTGATGCAGATGTGGATATAGTCATGCGTATATTCAACCGTCTGGGTACTGTCGTAAAGATTGACGAGAAGTATATGGATGCAGTCACAGCTGTTTCCGGCAGCGGACCGGCCTATGTATTCCTGGTAGTGGAGTCTTTTATGAATGCCGCACTACAGATAGGGCTGGATATTAATCTGGCGCGAGAGCTGGTTATAAAGACTATGAAAGGCAGCCTGGAGATGTTGGAGCAAAGTGGTGAGCATCCGGCAGTTCTGCGCCAGGACGTTTCTTCTCCCGGAGGCACCACCATCGCAGGGATAAGGAAATTGGAGGAAAATGGTGTACGCAAAGCCTTTTTTGATGCGGTAGAAATGGCTTATAATAGGTCTATTGAACTTTCCAGCGATGATTAACGGGGAGGATAATGTCATTGAAATATCAATTAATTGGCCTAATCAACATTGGTTTT
>JAQUGU010000064.1 GCA_028683995.1 Syntrophomonadaceae bacterium
AATCCCTTATCGAAAGTCCATATATGATTTATGTGATTGTAGACAAGGATGGGATAATTACAGCTGTTAACAGGACTTATCTGGATGCCTACGGTTTAAAGAAGGATGAAGTGCTGGGCAAGCACATCCTGGAAATAGTGCCAAACTCGGGGCTGCCGGCTATTCTGAAAACCGGACACGTCGAAGAAGCCATTATCTGGCCTATAAATGGACGGGATACTATTATGAGCCGGCTGCCGGTTATCAAAGACGGGGAAGTTATAGGAGCCATTGCCAAAAGCTTGTTCCTGGATATGTCCGGGGCCAAGATTCTAATGCATAAACTACAGGAAACGGAAAAGGAATTCCGGGCTATTTCCGAGGCTTTAATTGAAAGCCCCTACATGGTTTATGTCATAGTTGATAAAGATGGTATAATTACCGCCATGAATCAGACCTATCTGGATGCGTTGGGGTTGAAAAAGAGCCAGGTGGTGGGTGAGCGTATTCTGGAAATTACCCCTGACTCTCAATTGCCGGAAATCCTCAAGACCGGACGCATAGACGAGGCGGATGTATATCCTATCAACGGTAAAGACACCATAGTAACTCGTCTGCCCATTATCAAAGACGGTCAAATCATCGGGGCTATTGCCCGAAGCCTGTTTATGGATATGTCCGGGGCTAAAATCCTGATGAAAAAATTGCAGGAAACCGAAAGAGAGTTAAATATATACAAAGAAGAAGTGCGCCAGGGCTACCGGGCAACATGGCAATTTAAGGATCTGATTGGCAACAATATCCAATTCCTGAGAGTTAAATCCATTGCTGAACAATTGTCCCATACAGAATCCACTTTACTTATAACCGGTGAAAGCGGCACTGGCAAGGAATTGTTTGCCCATGCCATTCATAACTCCAGCAACCGCAGTTTACATCCCTTTGTCAGAATAAACTGTGCTGCCCTGCCTGAGAATCTTCTGGAATCCGAGCTGTTTGGCTATGAAGAGGGGGCCTTTACTGGAGCGATGAAGGGGGGAAAACCGGGTAAATTTGAATTAGCCATGGGTGGAACCATATTTCTTGATGAAATAGGCGACATGCCGCTGAGTATGCAGACCAAGCTATTATCCGTATTGCAGGATAGAATGGTTGAAAGAGTGGGAGCAACCAAGCCCATATATATTAATGTTCGGGTTATAGCCGCCACCAACCGCGACCTGGAGCAAATGGTAGCTGATGAGAAATTCCGTCAAGACCTTTATTATCGTTTGAATGTGGTGAGGCTGAATATTCCTCCTTTAAGAGAAAGGACTAATGATATTCCCATCCTGGTAAATGCCCTTATGTTCAAAATAAACAAGCGATTAGGTACCAAGATTAATAAAATTTCTTTTAAAACCATTGAGCTTATGCAAAATTATGCCTGGCCGGGCAATGTCCGGGAATTAGAGAATTTGCTGGAGAGAGCGCTGAATCTGGCGGATATGAACTGTGAAAACAGCATTACTATAAAACATTTTCCTATTTTGGTAGAGAAGAGCAGCTTGAGAGATGAAGAGGATGCTGCTTATCCAGCCACACTTCCAGACGCTATAGAACAATTGGAAAAAAAAATAATCTTTCAAGCTCTAGAAAAGACTAATGGCAACAAAGTTCAAACAGCTAAATTGCTGGGCATTTATACTTCAGCACTATACCGTAAATTAGAAAAATATGGTTTGGATCAATTATAAGATCTTTTTATTATTAGTATCCTATTTTGGTTCACGACCATATATAGCCATATCAACATTATTATTGATATGACCAGCCATACCTCCCCGAAATACCTTCATAATCACATGGCAATTATTTGAAGTATTGCAGGTATCCTATTATGATATACCCCTTGAAATGTCGATTATAGTCATCATTAAGCCATTCATGGCTATAGTTACCTATATGATTTTGAGATACTAACAAGCTAAATAAATAACGGATTAATGTGGGGCGACATACTGTAGAAATGCGGCATGTCGCTTTTTGCTGCATTTATTCATACCTCCTCGGGGTGGTTGGCATACATGTTGCTTTAAATAGAGAGGAGAAGATAAGAAGCCAATTTACTGCTTTTTATGCAGAGTTTTTAATTTATCGAAAGGAGGGGGAGGAATTTTATTGGCAGTTCCCGTTTTTGGATAATTAGTATGAAAACAGGAACGATAGGTTAAGCCCGCCGGGTATGGGGGTAATTATTTATTAAATGAGGAGGTTTATCTTAATGGCCATTAACAAAATTGGAATGTTGGGTGCAGGAACAATGGGACAAGGTATCGCTTGGGCTCTGGCAGCTGCCGGCAAGAAGGTAGTACTTTATGATATCAAAAAAGAATTTATCGATAGAGCCATAAATGCAATTGGCAAAAGTCTGGGTAAGGCTGAAGAGAAAGGCAAAGCTGCTCCCGGAACCAAAGATACTGTATTGGGAAATATTTTTGGAACCGATAAATTCGAGGACCTGAAAGACGTTGATTTCATAGTCGAGGGTGTTTTCGAAAATATGGATGTCAAAAAAGATGTCTACACCAAACTGGACGCTTTGCTGGCACCTGAAGTAATAATCGCTACTAATACATCATCTCTTTCCATTACCGAAATAGCAGCCATAACCAAAAGACCAGATAAAGTCGTAGGCATGCATTTCTTCAACCCAGCCAATGTAATGAAATTGGTTGAAGTGATTCCTGCCCTGCAAACCTCCGCAGAAACCGTACAAACAGTGGTTGATCTTTCCATAGAAATCGGTAAGAAACCAGTAAAGGTTAAAGAAGGACCCGGGTTTGTTGTCAACCGTATCCTGGTGCCCACCATCAATGAAGGCTGTGCCATCCTTTATGAAGGCCTGGCTACTGCTGAAGATATTGATACAGCTATGAAATTTGGGGCTGGATGGCCTATGGGACCGCTTACCCTGTGCGATCTGGTAGGTGGTGACATTGCTCTGGCCGTTATGAATACCTTGTATGATGAAACCGGAGACCCCAAATATCGTCCCTCTGGACTGTTAAAACAGTATGTCCGTGCCGGCTGGCTGGGGATGAAAACCAAAAAGGGTTTCTATGAATATTAAAATCAAATAGTAAATAAATCAGATGCCAAACGGACGAGAGGGGGAAAAATCATGGCATATGAGAACATCATTCTTGAAAAAGAGGATTATTTAGCAATCCTTTATATCAACCGTCCCAAAGCTCTAAATGCCCTGAACAAAGATACCTTAACCGAGATTAGAAGTGCCATAGAAGATGTAAGCGCCGATGAGGCCATAAGGGTGATGATTATTACCGGCAGCGGCGACAAGGCATTCGTGGCCGGCGCAGATATCGCCTACATGCAGCCCCTATCCGGCGTGGAAGCACGTGAATTCTCCGCCTACGGAGAGAAAATCATGCGCATGCTGGAGATAATGGAAAAGCCGGTCATTGCAGCCATAAAAGGATTTGCCCTGGGAGGCGGGTGCGAATTGGCTATGGCATGTGACATAAGGCTGGCGGCAGACAATGCCTTGTTTGCCCAACCCGAAGTAGGTCTGGGGGTTATCCCGGGCTTCGGCGGCACCCAGCGTCTACCCCGTTTAATAGGTGAAGGACGGGCCAAAGAGCTTACTTATACAGCTGATAATATCAAGGCCGATGAAGCTTATCGCTTGGGACTCGTCAACCACGTATACCCTGCTGATCAACTAATGGATGAAGCCAGGAAGATGGCCGCCAAGATTGCTAAAAAAGCACCCCTGGCGGTGGGATACGCCAAATATGCAATTGGTAAGGGAATGCAGGCCGACCTGGATACGGCTATGGGTATAGAAGCGGATATGTTTGGAATGTGTTGTTCTACCCTGGATCAAAAGGAAGGCATGGGAGCTTTCCTGGAAAAGAGAAAACCGGTATTTCAGAATAAATAATTTCCACGAAATTAATTAAGGGGGATTTTAAATGATGAAGGAGATTCAAGACGTTGTTATTGTTAGCGCGTGTAGAACACCTATTGCTAGATTTCAGGGCAGCCTCAAAGATGTCCAAGCATTAGATTTGGCTATCACCGTAGCTAAAGAAGCTATCAACAGAGCGGGTATTGCCGCGGATACTATTGATGAAATCGTAATGGGTGAGGTATATCCCCATATGCAGGGATCACTTCCTGCACGCCAGGTCGGTATGGCGGTGGGTCTGCCGGTTAGAAGTAATGCCTGCAACGTAAACCAGAACTGTGCTTCAGGTATGCGGGCACTGGATATAGCAATAAACCATATTCAACTGGGTAAAACCGATATTGGTCTGGTTGTAGGGGTAGAGAGTATGACCAATGCTCCCTATATGCTGCCCAAAGCCAGAATGGGTTATCGGATGGGCCCAGGCAGTGTTGAAGATGCCATGATTCATGATGGATTGTTTGACAGATTAGTACCCGGGCATATGGGTCTGACCGCTGAAAATATTGCGGAAAAATACGGTATTACTCGTGAAGAATGTGATGAGTTAGCTCTTTTAAGCCATCAACGTGCTACACGGGCTACCCAGGATGGAACCTTCCAGCGGGAAATAGTGCCGGTGGAACTTAAGTCCAGAAAAGGCGTCAAGTTATATGAAAAAGATGAGCATATGATTCCTGATGCCAACATTGAAGCCATGTCCAAGCTGCCGGCCGCCTTTAAAAAGGGTGGAGTCGTAACGGCGGCCAATGCTTCCGGGGTTAACGATGCGGCTGCCGCTGTAATCGTAATGTCCAAAGCCAAAGCGCTGGAATTAGGACTAAAACCCTTGATGAAACTGATAAACATCTGTGCTGAAGGGGTAGCTCCGGAATTAATGGGCCTGGGTCCGGCAGTTGCCATTCCCAAATGCTTAAAAGAAGCCGGCATGAAGTATGAAGACGTGGAATATTGGGAGATCAATGAAGCCTTTGCTTCACAGTTTATAGGTGTCGGCAAAATGCTCAAGGAAGATTTCGGCATTGAAATGGATCTGAGCAAGGTTAATGTTAATGGCTCCGGAATTGGTCTCGGTCACCCGGTAGGATGTACCGCCTTACGGATCATTGTATCTCTGTACTATGAACTGGAAAAACAGGGTAAGACCATTGGAGGAGCTTCACTCTGTGTTGGTGGCGGACCAGCGCTGTGTTCCCTTTGGACTAGAGATATATAGAGCCTCCTCTCTATAATCTATATTGTAGGTGATGGTCTTATTGGGCCTCACCTACCTCTTTAAAATGATGAAAAAATAAATGATAAAGATGGAGGGAATAAATAATGGATTTTCGTTTAAGTGAAGAACAAGAAATGATGAAAAAGATGGCCCACGATTTTGCGGTTAATGAAATAGCTCCTTATGCCAGTGAATGGGATAACCAGCATATATATCCCGAGGATTGCATCAAGAAGATGCATGAAGTAGGACTTATGACCATTGGCGTTCCTGCCGAATACGGCGGGGCAGGGTTGGATCATTTAGCCCAGAATATTGTAGCCGAAGAAATATGCTGGGGTGATGCTGGAGTAGGTACGGTCATGGTAGCCAGCACCCTGCTGGCATCTGACCCGGTACTGGTAGCTGCGAACCACGAGCAGAAAAAGGATTTTTATGGCCGTTTAAACGATGGTCAACTGGCAGCCTTCTGTTTGACTGAGCCGGGAGCAGGTTCAGATGTACAGGGCCTTTCTACAAAGTGCGTTAAAGTTGGCGATGAATATATTATTAACGGAGTTAAACAGTTTATAAGTAATGGTGGAACTGCAGGGGTATATACTCTCCTGGCAACCCTAGACAAAAAAATGGGTACCAAGGGTATGTGTGCTTTCATAATTGATCGTGATACTCCGGGTATAACTGTTGGCAAAACCGAGGATAAACTGGGTATTAGAACTTCCAATACAACTGAAGTAATCTTTGAGGATGTACGGGTTCCGGCCAAGAACTTGCTGGGCAGTGAAGGCAAGGGATTCTACATCATTATGAAGACTCTCGATATTTCCCGGGCCAGTATTGCCGCTATGGCCACCGGTGTAGCTCAAGCTAGTCTGGATGCCTCCCTGGAATATTCCAAACTGCGCACCCAGTTCGGCAAACCCATTTGCAGCTTCCAGGCTATCCAATTCAAACTGGCCGATATGGCTATGAGAATTGAGGCTTCCCGCCTGCTCTATATGGAAGCTGCTTCCCTGCAGGATATGGACGTGCCGCGGTTCAGCAAGGCGGCTTCACTGGCTAAGGCTTTTGCTGGTGACACCGCAGTATTCTGCGCTACTGAAGCCGTACAGGTATTTGGTGGTTATGGTTACACCAAGGATTATCCGGTTGAGAAATACTATCGTGATGCCAAAATATTCCAGATATATGAGGGAACCGGCGAAGTACAGAGAATGGTTATTGCCGGCGACTTGCTCAGGGGCTAATAGAATTAACCGTGCGGCTGGATGGAATCAGGCCGTATAAACGTTACCGTCCAGCCGTTCCGCTGTTTTAAAACCTACGATAAGATATTCCTTATCAAAAAGGAGGAATTTTACTAAGTGGATTATAGTACAGAATACCAACGTAAATTAACCCCTGTAGACGAGGCTATGAAAATAGTTAAATCAGGTGACCTGGTGCAATATGGTGAGTTTGTCATGAACTCCGCCTATCTGGATGGGGCCCTGGCTAGAAGGGTTGATGAACTAGAGAACGTTAATATTCGGACTACAACCTGCCCGTTCCCGCCCAAAGCGGTTCTGGCTGATCCAGAGAGGAAACATTTTATTTATAATGACTGGCATATGAGTGGCGCCAGCCGTAAATTACACGATAAAGATCTCTGTAATTACGTTCCGTTAACTTACCATGAAGGTCCCAGCTTCTATGAAAGGGGCTACGTAGAGCCAGATGTGGCCTTGATTAAAGTGGCTCCTATGGATAAACACGGCTTTTTCAACTTTGGAACCTCGATCTCATTTACGCCCCAAATCTGTGATGCTGCTAAAACAGTCATCATTGAAGTAAATAAAACGGTGCCTATTTGTCTGGGGGGGAATAGGGAATCTATTCACATTTCCGAGGTGGACTATATCGTTGAAGGCGATAACCAACCCATGGTTCAACTACCCGAGCTGCCCATTTCAGATATTGATAAGAAGATTGCCGCTATTGTCCTGGAAGAAATCGAAGATGGAGCCTGTTTGCAGCTGGGAATTGGAGCCATGCCCAATGCAGTCGGCGCCATGATAGCTCAATCTGATTTAAAGGATCTGGGGGTACATACCGAAATGCTGGTGGATTCCTTCGTCGATATGTATGAAGCCGGCCGGATTACTGGCTGCCGTAAACAGCTGGATAAACGTAAGATGGTGTATACCTTTGCCATGGGCACCAACAAATTGTATGATTTCCTGGATGGAAACCCATCCTGTGCTATTTATCCAGTGGATTACACCAATGATCCCTTTATAATCGGGCAAAACGATAAGGTGTTCGGCATCAATAATGCCATTGAGGTAGACCTTTATGGTCAGGTGGCTTCAGAATCATCCGGAATTCGACACATTTCTGGAACCGGCGGACAACTGGACTTTATCTCTGGATCTTATTATTCAAAAGGAGGTAAGGGTTTGGTTTGTCTTACCTCTACCTTTACAGATAAGAATGGTAATTTGAAATCTAGAATTTGTCCTGTACTAACCCCGGGAGCGATTGTAACCGTACCCCGGAGTATAAACTTCTATGTGGTTACCGAGTATGGTATAGCTATGATGAAAGCCAAATCGACTTGGCAAAGGGCGGAAGCATTGATCAATATAGCCCATCCCGATCTACGTGATGAACTGATCAAAGAAGCTGAACAGATGAAAATTTGGGTAAGAAGCAACAAAATAGTTTAAGTAGCAGGGTAAAGTGCAAATTGTCGTTTTTTGTTTATTGACTCCTCCAATATTTTTGATAGGCGGGTATTTATGCTGCACCGCCCGCCTATCCTATCTTTATCTTTTAATATCAGGAGGATTAGCTATTTCTTGATGGGAGGTATCCGGGTGGATAAACTTAAAATACTTGAAAGACTGGTTAGTATAAAAAGCAATGCTCAGGAAAGAGCTGCCCAAGACTCAAACAGATATCTGAACAATGAGATAAAAGCGTGTATTCTCGAACACGGAATTGAGCAGCTTATCATGGAAATCCAAAACACCATTTTGGTAGATTACCAAATATCTAAAACTACCGCAGGTTATAATAGAGGTGTTTCAGTGCAGCCCAGTTATTGTTCAGAACATATTACTATGCTATATAACGACCAGGCATTAAAAGATGCTGCTTCAGGCCGATAAAAAAGGGAATCTCTGTGCTATTTCAAAAAGCCTGTTCAATCAGCTTGCTTTTTATATGCTTTAATCGCGGACTTTTCTCATGCTCTGATATTCACTTTTGTCCGTTGTCTGGCCGACCATAGGCAAACCGGGCTTGATTTACTTCTGGATTAGTGAGAATAGTTCGGCTCGGGTCTCAGGGCGGGTTTCAAAAATGCCTCTAACTGCCGATGTTACAGTTAAAGAACCCGGTTTCTTGACTCCCCGCATAGTCATACACATATGCTCAGC
>JAQUGU010000065.1 GCA_028683995.1 Syntrophomonadaceae bacterium
AAAGGCTGGCGGTGGAGGAACTGTTTCTGTTCCAATTACAAATCAGGCAGGTAGATCAACAGCTAGCACAGGGTGATTATGTGATGCACCGGGAAAAGACTGATCTGCTAAAACAGTTAACTGCTAATTTCCCCTTTCGACTTACCTCTGCTCAAAAACAAGTAGTTGCAGAAATATTTGCCGACATGGAATCGGCATCCCCGATGAATCGCCTTTTGCAGGGAGATGTAGGTTCAGGCAAAACGGTGGTGGCGGCCCTGGCTATGGCTAAAGCGGTTGCCAGTGGTTTTCAGGCGGCCATAATGGCTCCTACAGAAATCCTGGCTCAGCAGCATTATACTGCTCTGGAGCGTTTTTTTTCCGGCCATGGGGTAACTGTAGCCCGGCTTACCGGAGGAACTCCAGGGGCCGACCGGCGATTAATACTGGAAGCGCTTAGAAATGGGGAAATTGACCTGCTGGTTGGTACTCATGCCCTGATTCAGGACGATGTGGTATTCGACCGCCTGGGACTGGTAGTCATAGACGAACAGCACCGCTTTGGAGTTAGACAGAGGGCTGCGTTAAGCGATAAGGGTAATTCTCCTGATGTACTGGTTATGACTGCTACCCCTATACCCAGAACCCTTGCTTTAACCGTATACGGTGATTTGAGCCTGTCGGTAATAGATGAGTTACCGCCAGGTCGGAAAGCTATAAGAACTTATTTTATTAAGCCACAGCAACGCCAGCGGCTGTACCAGTTTATTCATGAACAGGTACATAATAAGGCTCAGACCTACATTGTGTGTCCACTGGTTGAGGAATCAGAGAAACAGGATTTACTAGCAGCGGCTTCGCTCTATGAAGAATTGAAGACCAGAGTATTTCCTACCTTAAGTGTTGGACTTATCCATGGCCGGCTAAAGCCGGCGGAAAAAGATATGGTCATGCAGATGTTTAAACAAGGTAAGATTCAGATTCTGGTTTCTACCAGTGTAATTGAAGTTGGGGTAGATGTTCCCAATGCGTCCATTATGGTGATTGAACAGGCAGAACGCTTTGGCCTTTCTCAGTTACACCAGCTAAGAGGTCGAGTAGGGCGCGGCCATAAACAATCCTACTGCTTTTTGATTGCCGACCCCAGGAATGAAGAGGCCATAAGGAGATTGCAGGCCATGGAAAAAACCAATGATGGATTTGAACTGGCTGAAGAAGATTTAAGGATACGAGGGCCCGGCGAATTTTGGGGAGTCAGGCAGCATGGACTGGACGGACTCAAAGTTGCCAATCTAAGTAAAGATAAAAAACTGGTGGAATTGAGCCAGGTTTTGGGCGAAGAAATCAGGCAAGGCCAAATAAATCCGCAATTAGAAAAGTATATTGCTTTAAAATTTAAAAAATCAAATCAAGTAGCCCCTAATTAGTAAGAAAATAGATTTTATTTCACGCGGATCGCATACCCATAGGGCACACTGATGTTCGCTATCGCTCACTATTAAGGGAGCGGATTATATTAGGATTTACGCGGATTTATTTGAAATAAATCGTACCCCATCAGCTATTTTCGTCGGTGGTTGCGTGTGCCCTTCAGGGTATGTCTGACAGTCATGACGGCCCCTGTGTCGTTCCGTCATGGAAGCAAGGGGACGGTTCTTTTGCTTCCTTGCTGTATAAAACTGGATAAATAAAAAACTTTAAAAATCAGATTATAATACTGCGATAGTAATTCGCAGTTTTTTATTTTTTAAAAAGGAGGCGAATCAATTGGAAAACAAAAAGAAGGAAAGTAAAGGAATTGAAAAACTAAAGTATGAAGTAACCCAGGAAATTGGCATTTCTAATACAGATAAGCAGGATGATAAGAAAAAAATTAAAAAGTCTTGAAAATACTTCTAGCATAGAAGATTGAAACGGGGAAAAAATAAGACTACACCAGATGAAGGAGGTGAAACACAAATGGCTAGAAATAATCAGCTTTTAGTTCCCCAGGCCAGAGCAGCTATGGATCAGTTTAAATATGAAGCTGCCCAGGATGTAGGTGTAAGCCTGAAGCAGGGTTACAATGGTGACCTGACTTCCAAACAGGCTGGAAGCATTGGTGGACAAATGGTTAAGAAAATGATCTATGATTATCAGCAGAGATCATCCGGTGGCGGAATGAGCTAGTACTAATATTCCTTGAACCATACTATCGTTAACAAGCGGATTATATATATCCGCTTGTTTTCATTTTCGCCATCAAGTGGCATACAGCTCCAGTTGTTCTTCGGAGATGCCGGGGAAGAGAGATTTGGCTACTCCCATAGAGATGATGCGGGCGCTGTTTTCAATAATTTCATCTATTTCTTTGGGAGTTACTCCCATACTTCCTCCGAACGGGCTTAATATCTCTTTAATAGAACTTAAAGAAGTATTTTCATTAAACATGGCCCCACTATTTAAACAGAATTTTTTAACTGCTTCATTAGCAATTACCGCAGCACTTACAATTGTAGGACAGCCGATGGCTATTACTGGTACCCCGAGATCTTCCTGTCTTATAGCATGGCGGGCATTACCTACTCCTGAACCTGGTTGAATACCGGTATTGGACATCTGAATACTGGTTCCTATACGATTAACATTTTGTGCAGCCAGAGCATCAACCACAACCAGCAGAGCAGGTTTAATTTTTTCGACTATGCCTTTTATTACTTCAAACGTTTCCAGGCCGGTAATTCCAAGTACCCCGGGAGCTATTCCGCAACTGGGCCTCATGCCTTCGACTAAAGCGTCAGGGGCATAACTATGATAATGTCGGGTAATAGGGCTATATTCAATAAACTTGGGCCCCAGAGCATCAGCTACTGCTCTCCAGTTACCCAGACCTACCAGAAGCACAGTATCTTGAGGTTTAAGATGATCCCCAATCATAGCCTGCATGCTTTGTTCCATCTTTGCAACTATTTCATCGCGTATATAAGGGTCATTAATTTTTAGTGGCGGGGATTCAATAGTTACATAAGTGCCAATCGGGCGGTCCATTTTCTCTGCACCACTTGGATTAAGGATAGTAATAGTTGTCACTTTAATATGTTCTAATTGTTCTACATCTTCCTTAACCCCCGGTATTTCCTGATCAGCAGCACCTCTAATCAGATCCCGTGCTTCAACAGCCATGTCAACATAAATACTAAACTCTTTGTATAACATTATATCTACCTCCTTTGGATTTATTATCCGTTTCCATACCTGGAAATATGCATAAAAAATGGCGACTTTTCAGTCGCCATTTTGGGGAGAGGAGAATTTTGTAAAGTTGTTGGGGAGGGTTTGTTACCAGATTATTTCTGGTACTTATATCATTACCCGGCTAAAGAAATAATATACACATTACTTAAAAAAATTTTTCTGTGATAAAATGATTTTAGCAAAAAAGGGCAAAACAGAAAATCGGCGAATATATGACAGAGGAGAAGAACTGTGCGAGTAATATCAGGAACAGTACGAGGAAAACGTTTAAAAGCCCCCCGGGGAATGGATACCAGGCCCATCACTGATATGATTAAAGAGGCTCTGTTCAATGTAATTGGAGATAATATAGTTGCTGCCACCCTGTTGGATCTGTTTGCCGGAAGCGGTAGTGTAGGGATTGAAGCCTTAAGCCGGGGAGCCCAAACGGTAGTATTCATAGACAATAATGTTAATTCGGTGCAAACTATAAGGGAGAATCTGAATAACTGTGGTTTTAAGGAAAATTTTGAACTTTATCGCAACGATGTTTTTAGAGCTATAGAAATCCTTAAACAGCGACAAATTAAATTTGACTATGTATACGCTGATCCTCCATTTACCGTACAAAGCATTTTTAGTCCGTTCTTGGAAGCTATGGACAAGTCTTCTTTGCTGGCACACGACGGAATCTTAATAATTCGTAGTCCCAGGAAAATGCGGCTAACTGTTAAATTAAGCCGGTTGGAAGAATACCGGTTTGATAACTATGGGGAATCGACCCTGCATTATTATCGTTTAAATAAGGAGGTATTTACGCAATGATGGAGATTTTCAGGATACTGGATGAACTCGAACTGATGATAAAGGGCAGTAAAAAGGTGCCCCTATCCAATGGCAAGGTCATGATAGAGAGTCACCGGTTCCTGGACCGGGTAGACCGCCTGAGAGCCATACTACCGGAAGAGTTGGAAACAGCACGGCTTATCATGAGTGAAAAGGAACGTATTGTCAAGGAGGCCTGCGCCCAGGCAGATGATTATATGGAACAGTCCAAACATCATGTAGCACGTATGGTGGATGATAATGAAATCACCAGAAATGCCATGCAAATGGGCGAGGAAATCGTAGCCAAGGCTGAAGAGATGGCCCGGGAGATTCGCCGCGATGTCAACGAATATGCGGATGGTGTTCTTAGCCACATGGAAATAGTACTGAAAAAAGGTCTGGAGGCTATTAGTCAGGGGAAAGAGGAAATCAGGGAATCCCATACTGAGGATTATTAATCCTGCCACCAGAGACTTAAAAACATCATCAGGGTGATTAATACCAGGCCAATAAGTAAACAAAATAAGGAAAGATTCCAGGCGTCAAAGGAATATAGAGCTTTATAGTAAGGAATGGTAAAAGAGCTCACTGCCAGGTGGGGAACAATCATTTTATATGTAAGCAGGGTAATTGCTAACGATAAGATTAGCTGGATAAGACGCGAAAGCATATAAAAGGACAAACGTACTGCTGTACCCGCCATAATGCTCATCACTTGTGCAATAATGGAAAAACCGCTGAAGGCCAGAATAGCACTGGCTGCCAGTAGCTTATATAGAAAGTCGGCCTGAGAGGCCAGGACTACAGTCCGGGTACCCAGGGTAATCTCGAAGATACCCATACCGAGACCATAGGCCACGGGATACGGCAGACAAAGGGCCTTAAATAAATAGCTTAGCATCATTGCAATTCCGTCCATTATTCCCCAGACTGCCAGCATACGGGTTAGAACCGAAAAAATTATTACAAAGCCAGCAATAGCCAGAATATTATTCAGGCTATTTTTTATGGCATCACCCAATAAGGCCCCAACACCCCGGGGGTTCTGGTGCTGCAAAAAAGCCCGGCAGGCTTCCTGCAACAAAGACTGTTCCCGTCTTAAGCTGCGAGTGATGGGGGGGGAACCCCGGAAGCGCCATATTAATCCCACCAGCATATTGGACAGGTAATGGGAAAAGGCCAGCACATACCCTGCCAGCGGCGAACCGAACATCCCTACACCTACCGCACCCAGTATAAAAAGGGGACTGGAGTTATTGGTAAAGGAGACCAGCCTCTCAGCTTCATCAGCGGTAAGTAATTTTTCATCGTAGAGCCTCCTGCTTAAGACGGCGCCAATAGGAAAACCAGAAGTAAAACCCATAACTACCACCAGAGAACTGCAGCCGGGCAGGCGAAAGATGGGCCGCATCACTGGCTCCAGGATAACCCCCAAAAAATTAACAAAACCCAGGCTGACCATAAGCTCGGCTACAATAAAAAATGGGAGCAATGCGGGTAAGAGGATAGTAAACCATAGTTTACAGCCCATCCCGGCAGCAGTAACCGTTTCTTGCGGGTTTATAATCATGAAAGTGGTTAAAATTAGTATTATAATGAGGAAAAAGACACGGGAATAATTACCCATGGAATCAGCTCCTATTTAAAATGAGAATAGCCGATACTAAGATTACCTTTGAGTTCTGATTATCTTGTTTAGAGCGAGGCGTAAGGAGTGAGGGGGAAGGGGTACGATACTTTCCTTACTTCGCAATCCTCACCCCTAAATCCTAACACCTTACCTGGCACTCCGCCTCGCCAAATCCATTAGCCTGCTAAAGATTGGGCTGATTACCGCAAGCAACAGGAGATTAATTCTAATATATGTTTTGGGAAACCAGGTTTAGAAGATTAAACACATACTACCGGAGGTGGTAGCTTTGGAAAAACGGCCGCGAATTGCTCTGGTACTGGGTGCAGGAAGTGCCCGAGGGCTAGCCCATATTGGGGTCTTACAGGTATTTGAGGAAAACCATATACCTTTTGATTTTATTGTAGGAAGCAGCATGGGAGCTATGGTGGGAGGCATTTATGCCTGCGGTGCGGATATGAAAATGCTGGGGCGAATGCTGGGACACCTGGACTCACGCCTCTTTTTTGATGTTCAGCTACCTCGCATGGGCTTTATATCAGGTAAACGAATTAAGGAATTACTGAATCTCATGACTAAAAAGAAAAGTTTTGAGGAGATTAACATACCTCTGCTGATAGTAGCCACCGATCTTTTGACCGGGGAACAAGTAGTATTGGAGGAAGGCTCAATTACCGAAGCGGTTAGAGCCAGCATTTCCATCCCGGGAATTTTCCACCCGGTAAAACGTGATGAAATGATACTGGTAGATGGTGCAGTTGTTAACCGTCTGCCGATAGAAGTAGCCCGCTCCCGGGGTGCAGACCTGGTTATTGCGGTGGATGTTACCTTTGGTGAAGGCCGTACGGTAAGCATTAGCAACACCATGGATGTTATTTTAACTGCTATTGATATTATGCAGAAAATGCAATTTGATTTGATTTATGACAAAGCCGATATACTCATTCAACCGGCCGTAGGTGGGTTCGCCTCCAAAGACTTCGAAAAATCCCAGGAGATAATCCAACTGGGCCGGCAGGCGGCGGAAGAAAAGCTGGATGAGATAAGGGATAAGATAAACGGTTACAATACTAACTAAGAAATGGGACAGGTCCCTTGTCCCACTTAATGACAAAACCTTGTAAGAGAATAATTAGCCAAAAGGCAGGTCTTCCAAAACAACGAAATGGAAGGCCTGCTTTTATTTGTAACTTTACTGCAATAATTATCACTATACTTATAAGGGGTGATAATCGTGGAATCAGTTCACAACTTATATGTAACTTATGAAAAATACATATTTAAATATTTATACAGCTTAACCCTCGATTATTACCAGGCTGAAGAACTGACCCAGGAAACTTTCTTGCGCTCACTTAAATACGTGGGCTCGGATATAGAATCAGTAGGAGAAATATCTTATGAAATAGAGCGCCTCCACGGTAAAAGTTCGGGGACAGGCCCCTACTTAAAGTCTGACGGCACAGTAAGTCTGGGTTCATCGGGGGGAGGGGTGCAATTCCCCGTGCCGATCAAGAATTAACCTTTACCATCAGATGGAATGACAAGGTAAAAACAATAACCTGCGTAAAATCGGCAGTAGGTGCTTCAAGTGCTACAGGGTTAAACTGTGATATACTAAGATGGAAAAGGAAATTCCTATCCATCATCTATCGTACAAATTGACTATGTTTTACATAAACTGGAAGTCAATTATTCCATATGTTATAATTGCATTAATAATACAAATGGGGTGATGATATGTTGAATAATTCGATTTTTCAATTGCAATTACCATCCGAATTCTTACCACTTTTAGATAAAATAAACGGTGATTCGATTGATCAAAAGGTTAGAGTTGCTTTTGCAAGCAACCTTTTTGCCAAGAAGGCAGTTTCTCTAGCAAAAGCTGCCGAACTTGCCGGGGAAACGTTAGCGGATTTCATAGATATTTTAAAAGAACAAGGAATTCCCTGGGGGGAATATACAGAAGGACATATGCAACAAGATGAACAAGTAATTAAAAAGATGTTAAAAGAGATGGATATAAAGAAATGAGGGATAAATTAGGAACAGTTATCTGTAATTCCAGTCCAATCATAGGTCTGGCTTCCTTGGGCTTGTTACATCTTTTGTGGGAACTGTTCGATCAGGTAATAGTAACGGAAGCGGTATACGCAGAAGTTACAAAACAAGGACGAAATCGCATAGGAAAAGATGAACTAGGACTATCTATCAAAGAAGGTTATATTAAAATCTACGCGATTAAGGATGAGTTATTTATTAACCGCTTTATTGGCAGGTTGCATCGTGGTGAATTGGAAGTAATGGTAGCAGCGCGGGAATTAAATGCACAATATCTTCTACTTGATGATAAGGCTGCTCGGGTTCTGGCAGAGACCATGCTTTTAGAGCCTACGGGCTTAATAGGCGTGTTAAGACTTGCCAAATTAACTGGGAAAATTGTCAGCTTGAAGGATTGTTTGGATCAATTAATTCAAAACAACTATAGAATTTCTAAATCGCTTTATTATAAAGTCCTGAATGAAGTAGGCGAGATTTAAAGAATTAAATTCTCCCGGTCTTAATGGTTTCAGGATAGGTCTCTTGTTCCAAAGATACAAACCAGGGAATTTTCCTATACCCGCACCGGCGATGTGGTAAAGTCTTTCCCTGCCTGGCGCTCTAATGGATTGGGATAGAGCAGGGAGTAAATATCGGTGGCCAGAACGTCCAGGTCAATCATTTCTCGCAAAACGGTCCCGGGGCTCTCATCTCGGGCTTTTTTCATGTCTTTACCCCGGCTGAAGATAGGAATTTGTGAATTAATTTTCATTTCTTGAAGGATTTTTTGACCCTTTGACGAAAAACCTAGAATATGAAAGTAAAGAGGGCCGTGCTGATCAAAGCGTTTTACCTGTTGATTTGTAAGTGCAA
>JAQUGU010000066.1 GCA_028683995.1 Syntrophomonadaceae bacterium
TTAACCCCTTAATATGCCGTAACCGCTTCGCGGAAATCATCCACCTGACCTACTACCTGGCAGAATCTCAAATACTCTTTCTCCTCCACTCTCCAGGTATGGGTATCTGTCCGAGCCCGCCGGATACAGGCGAAATTGTACTTATTAGTGGAATACATCCTGATTCCCTGTTGGTTGCAATTCAGCTGGAAATCGGTATCCTCCCCCTGGCTGATATGTTTAAACCGCACCCAGTTAAATACCCTTTTATTGATAACCATAGTCGCCCCGGCCAGCATACTGGTAAAGCGCTCTTCATGATTTTGATGAGCTATAGCCAGAGTATTGCTACCTTCAAAATAAACAAACATGCTGCATTTTCCCACAATATCAGCCCCGGTCGCCTTTATTGCATCTACCGCTTGCTGCAGGTAAGGACCAGCATAATAATCATCATCGTCAAATTTGGCCACATAACCATACCTGGCATGTTTAACCCCATAATTAAGACATTCCCCCAGTGTAACTGACTCATCCAGTTGGTATACCCTTACATTGGGATAAGACTGCACCCATACCTGCCATTCACCCAGGTTGGCAGCATTATTGTTAAGTATGATAAGTAATTCTACCGGGCCATAATACTGGCGCATATAATTTCGAATTATCCTTTCCCGGTATTCAGGTCGATTGGTACAGGTTATTACTGATACCCCTTCAATAAACTGCTTATCGTTCTTCCACTGTCTCAGTGATGCTCTGGTTCTCACCTGGGACTGCATGTTGTTTCCGTATACCAGGTTAACTGATTTAGTCCGTTTTACCTTTATTTCCACCATGCTGGTATCCCCCTGTTCTTACTGAGATAAGACAGCTAATCACTTACATCCACTGCGAAATTCCTATTTAGATAAAAAACAGAAATCAATCTTAATATCCATAATATGAGAAAACACCAACTACTGTGACTGCTAGGATATTCAGATATTCCGGAATTAAGCAAACTTTTGGCATAAAAAAACAGCCCTATTGAATAAGGCCGTTTTTTAGTGAAATAAATTAAAAATAGGTATAATAATAAATAAGCAAGAGGTTCCCGGCGGTAACCGGAAACCTCTCTAACCATCGGGAAGTGTACTTCAAACGACAGGAGTAATACTGGCTAGCACCTTGATCACTATTGAGCGGTGGGAAGGTCTGGGGTAGACTGGTAGTAATTATTCTAGAATCTGTTTTAATTTATTAATCGCCCGTTTTTCAATTCGGGATATTTGTACCTGCGAAACACCTAAATCATCGGCTATGCAGGATTGGGTTTCATCCTTGAAAAATCTCCTTAAAATCACTTCCTGTTCCCGGGGTTCGAGTTGTCCCAAGGCCTCGCGTAGAGCCAGTTTTTCCAACAGCAACACATTTCCCTCATCATTGGCCAGGCGGTCTATAAGGGATAACTGCACCTTTTCCTCTCCTGGCATTGCATCATGCATATAAGCCGGAGCCTGGCAGGCCTCCATGGCCACTACTATATCTTCCTTATCTATTTCCAGCAGGCTGGCAATCTCATTTACACCTGGTTCCCGGCCCAGGTCTCCCCGCAGCTTATCCTGCGCCCAACGAATTTTGGTATAAGTTTCTTTGATGTTGCGCTGAACCTTAACTATACCATCATCACGCAGGAATTTTTTAATTTCACCGATTATCATAGGAACGGCATAAGTTGAAAAGCGAACATTAAAGCTGAAATCGAATTTATCTATAGCTTTTAATAAACCAATTGACCCTACCTGAAAAAGATCTTCATAATCATAGGACGAGTTTTTAAATCTCTCCAAAACCATGTATATCAGACCTACATTAGCCTCATATATCCGATCCCGGGCATCTATGTCACCCTGCTGGGCCAAACGCAGGAGGGCTTCATTATCTTGATAAGAGCTTGGTGAGGACATAGCCATCCCCCTTTTAAGCATAAGCTTGCCGATCTCGGTTCAAGAAATTGCGCTTTAATAGGACGCTAGTCCCCTCCTGGGGCTGACTGCTAATATCCATTTCGTCCATAAAAGACTTCATAAAGGTAAAGCCCAGTCCCATCCGATTGGGATCACTGGAATAGCTAGGCTGCAATGCCTGTTCAAGATTCTCGATACCTTTACCATAATCCTTTACTGTTAGTTCCAGAGAGCGATCATCTCGCAGGCTGGCAATAATTTCAATTTTGCCATCACTGCGGTTCTCATAAGCATGAATAATACAATTGGATACGGCTTCAGATACTACCAGCTTAATTTCTTCGATATCATCCAGGGTGCAGTTTAACTGGGAGACGAAGGCCCCCACGCAAGAACGGGCAAAAGAAACATTCTCCGGTAAACTTGGAAATTCAAAATGTACATAATTTACAATACTCATTATCTCCCAACCTTTAAGGCTGGTCTCCACCTCCCTTTTACAGGTTAATTATATCCTGTTCACTGCTATACATGGGAACTAACCGGTTAATCCCGGAGAAATGTAGGATTTTTTCTACCGGGTTTTTAGCCCCCACTATAAACATACGCCCGCTGACGGCAGATACCTTCTTATACCTGCCGATAATTACCCCCAATCCAGAGCTGTCTATGAAAGTTACCTTTTCCAGGTTGAAAATAAGGTTCTTAATGCTATTCTCCTCCAGGCGCCGGTCTATCTCCTGCCTCATTTTATCAGCGATAAGCATGTCCAGCTCACCTTTAACCCGAACTACCAGTGTATTGCGAACCGTTTTATACTCTACATCCATTCCCTCATCCCCTTCTTGCCTGGTTTAACATTAATATACTTTCTACAAGAAGGGGATATATCCTTCCACAAAATTCCAATTATAATAGATAGGTTTCGCCAAGCATCTTCATTATCTGTTTAATTAAGCCTGCCCGGGGTACGTCCTGAGCAGCTACCAGGTTAACCTTTTTGTACAACTGCCCATTGTTATACACCAGGTATTCTCCTAATTTCTGACCCTTTTTCACTGGTGCATCAACATAATCAGGCAGGGCCAGCTCAGCGCTAATCTTTTTCTCATCACCTTTTTCAACAATAGCGCCTACATCCTCTTCGGCTATAACTTCGAGATTTTCCTGGATACCCTTTCCTATTTTGACTGCCCCACAGACAGTTCCCCGGGGGGTAATGTTTTTGTAGCCATAACGAGCGAACCCGTAGTTAAACAATTTCATAGTATCCCTGAAATTACCATGTTTCTCTGGAGAGGCCATTACTACCCCGATTAACCGCAAGCCATCTCGTTTTGCGGTTGAGGTAAGACAATATTTGGCTTCATTAGTCCAACCAGTTTTAAAACCATCTGCACCCTGATACCACCACAATAATTTATTAGTATTATATAATTTAAACTCGCCCTGACGCAGGCTGTATTCTTTAATCGAGGTATACTCCAATATTTTGGGATGGTTCAGGGCATGCCGGGCTATAACCGCCATATCATAGGCACTGGAATAGTGTCCCGAAGCGGACAAACCGTAAGAATTTACAAAATGGGTATCCTTTAGCCCCAGCATTTTGGCTTCCCGATTCATACGCTGCACGAAGTTCTTATGCGTACCTTCCAGGTGTTCGGCAACGGCAACACAGGCATCATTGGCTGAACCTACCGCAATTGCTATCAGCATATCCTCATAGGTCATCTCTTCGCCTGGTTCCAGGTAAATCTGCGACCCTCCCATTTTCCAGGCCTCTTCACTGGTAATCACTTTGTCTTTTAAGCCTACTTTGCCATTTTGTAAATCTTCAACCGCTAGAATCATAGTCATCAATTTAGTCATACTGGCCGGGGCAAGCCTTTTATGCTCGTTGGTGGCCAGCAATATCTTGCCCGAATCGGCATCCATAAGTACATAGGCCTCGGCTTTGGCATCCACCGTATCAGCATAAAGCATTGCTGGACTAAACAAACTTATCAGAAAAACAAGTATAACCGTCAGGCCAATTTTCCTTTTACAAGGCATAAAGGTGTACACCCCCTTGAATAATCATTATTAGATTATATTTGGGTAAACAGCCTATTATGCCAGCAGTTTTCTAGAATAAGTGGGGACAGTTATTAACGTGCATCCCGCGAGATGAAAGTTAATAACCGTCCCCATCGAATAAGTCCCCGGACTTATTGCTTTCCCGGTGTCAATCAAATTAGTTTTCTTCCTTGACCAGTTCAAAGCGATTGACAATTTTATTCTCATGCTTCAACTCTTTTTTACCGCAAAACATTTCATAGGGTCGGGCATAGTCGGTTCCGGTTTTAATATCCCGGTATATTACCAATGGACAGTAATTTTCGGTATACAGGGCAGTGGTTATTACCTCACAAACATCCCCTTTTTTAAAATGGCGGTAGTGCTCCCCTGGTCTAATCTCCCTATCTACCGGCCGGGCATTAATTTCCTTTTGGATAATCTTCCTTAACTGGGAATAAGAATCAGCCAGGGTGCCGATATTATATACCACATAATCACAACTGGTTATATCCAGCATCTCACTTTTGGCCAGTTCGATGCGGCTTTCCTTGTCTTCTTTTTTTCGGTCACTGTTTAATATGGAACTAATAATGTCTTTTAAATCACGGTAAATGAAGATGCTTACAACATCCTGGGGTTTCATCTTCCTTTTGAAAATCCTGATACCTTCAATATTCATGATAGCCAGGCCATTCTTTTTAGTATCATTCACCCGTTGTAATTCATCAGTAGTGACCCCATATATTTCGTCCAGGTAGCGGATTTCTTCATAGATTTTACCTGTCCGGCAATAATCTAAATACTGCTGGCGAGGAAAAAAATAATAATGGCGTCCATGCTTTTCCTGAAGTCTTTTGCCGCGGGTGGTAAAAGGAATAAGCGGTTCCAAGTAGTCAGAGTCTTCTGATAGCAAGTAATTCATAAGCATAGTTTTACCGGATGCAGTTGGCCCGTGTAAGATGAATATTTTCATGCTTTTGCCCCCCTGTTATTATAAATATACTAAAATTGCTAATAAATTGCCTTTATGACTTATATCGTCATTTTTGCTAGATAAATATAGTAACGGAATTAGACGGGGAATACGCGAATTGGGTAAGGAATTACTATACTTACTGGCTTAATTATGAATTTTTGATTTTACTTGTAACCGACCTGTACCCGTCTAATTCCACTATTGGTTCCACTGCAAAAAGTAATAAATATGCATATGACTGAATAATTAGACGCGGAAACCGCGGAGTCATTAGGGAACTACGCGGCTTTTATTTAAGGTTATCCGACACTCAGCTTAATTCGGACTTAATATTGTTAAGTGCCGTACTTTGCTTTTTTTAGGTTACAGAGGAACCGCGTGTGCCCTTCAGGGTATCTCCTGTTACCCCCTCACCTTATTTTATAGTATCAATCACCAGGGGAAGAGAATCTGGACGATGGTCACTAAACTGGTAAGCATTTACCAGTCTCTGCCCGGCCCCATCTATTCTGGACTTATCATTACTATAAACGGTAGCGATGATTTCACCAGCAGTAACATAATCACCATACTTCTTGGCCAGCTTTACCCCGGCAGCATAATCGATATTATCACCCAACCGCTCACGCCCGGCTCCCAGCAGCATAGCTGTCCTGCCCACTTCCAATGCGTTGAGCCCGCTTACGTAAGCATCCCTATTAGCCCTTACTTCCGCTTCAAACCTGGCTACCGGCAGCCCATAATCAGACCGTTCATAGTCCAGAATTCCGCCTTGGGCTGCAATCATCTGCTTGAATTTTTCCAGGGCATGACCTGAATCCAACATTTCCCTGACACCATTAATTGCACTATCCAAATCGGAGTACCTGTCTCCTAAAACCAGCATATGAGCCGCCAGTATTATGCTAAGCTTTTCCAGGTCAGCCGGCCCTTCGCCCCGCAGCGTGTCAATAGCTTCCTGTACTTCCAGGCTGTTACCTACCGTTCGTCCCAGGGGTTGGCTCATATCAGTGAGTAGCGCCACTACCTGCCGTCCTGCTCCCCGACCAATTTCCACCATGGCCCGGGCCAGCCTGACTGCCTCCCTCTGCTCCTTCATAAAGGCACCTGTGCCGACTTTTACATCCAGAACAATACCCCGGGATCCGGAAGCAATTTTCTTGCTCATAATACTGGAAGCAATCAGCGGTATGCTTTCCACCGTTCCGGTGACGTCCCGAATGGCATAAAGTCTTTTATCAGCGGGTACCAGATTTCCACTTTGAGATATTACCGCAGCCTTAACCTGGTTAACCTGCTCTACAAACTGCCGGTGGGACAATTGCACCTGAAAACCAGGTATGGATTCAAACTTATCTATAGTACCCCCAGTGTGACCCAGACCCCGGCCCGACATTTTGGCCACTGGCACCCCGGCAGCCGCCACCAGAGGGATTACCACCATGGTAGTCTTATCCCCTACCCCTCCGGTACTGTGTTTATCCACGGTCACCCCGGAAACTGCGGAAAGGTCAGCCACCTCCCCGGAATAGGCCATAGCCAGGGCCAGGTCCCGGGTCTCTCTATCATTCATACCCTGAAAATACACGGCCATGGCCCAGGCAGATATTTGATAATCAGGTATAGAACCATCACTAATACCCTGAACCAAAAACTCTATTTCCTCCTGGCCAAGCTCCAGCCCATCCCTTTTTTTAATTATTAAGTCCTGTACATTCATAATGTTCATCTCCATTGTTAATGATCAGCAACCACAGATGAAAATCGCCTGATATGCTCAGCTTTCCGGGAGACACGCAACCTGTAGGGGCGAACCCATGTGTTCGCCCGGAATAGGCAGCTCTATATGCAATAGAATTCAATCCTCCGAGGCTCAGTGGTCGGCCGGGCAGACACACGGGTCTGCCCCTACGATTTCTTTCGCCTCACTATTTTTTTACCAAGCAGGAATAAAAACTTTCCCCGGCCAGGTTATATATTATCCCCAGATGCTCCGCTATAGTGGCGGCAACATCAGCAAAAGTCTCCCTGCAACCCAGGTTAACTCCCGGCTGTAACTCCCGGCCGTAAACCAGCAGGGGGACGTATTCCCGTGAATGGTCCGTACTTACAGTAGTCGGGTCACAGCCGTGGTCAGCGGTAATTATTAATACATCTTGAGGACCTAGCAGTTTCATTATTTCCGGTAATCTCTGGTCAAATTCCTCCAGGGCCCGGGCATAACCATGGGGGTCATTACGATGTCCATACAACTGGTCAAAGTCCACCAGATTGGCAAAAAGTAAGCCGTTAAAATCTTTTTGTAAAACCTGCATGATTTTATCTATCCCATCCTGGTTGTTAATCGTAAAATGGGATTCAGTAACACCCCGTCCAGCAAATATATCCTTGATTTTACCAATACCTATTACTGCCTGCCCACTTTTCTTTATCTTATCTAAAAGAGTAATATCCGGTTCCTTGGAAAAATCATGACGGTTAGCGGTACGGACAAAATTACCTTCTTCGCCAATAAAGGGGCGGGCAATAACCCGTCCTACCGCATGTTCCTCCCGTAATAGCTCCCGGGCTATGCGGCAATACTGGTAGAGGTTTTCCAGGGGTATAATCTCCTCATGAGCAGCTATCTGAAATACGCTATCAGCCGAGGTATATACTATAGGGTAGCCGGTTCTTACATGTTCCGACCCCAGTTCTTTTATAATCTCAGTTCCCGAGGCCACTACATTCCCCAGGGTTTTGCAGCCAATCTGCTGTTCAAACCGGGCTATCAATTCTGCCGGAAAACCTTCCGGGTAAGTGGGAAAAGCCTGTGCCAGCACCAATCCCATAAGTTCCCAGTGACCCGTAGTAGTGTCCTTACCCGGGGATTTTTCCTGCATTTTTCCGTAGGCCCCCCGGGGCTCTGCGACCGCCGCAACCCCCATAACATCAAGTATGTTCCCCAGACCCAGTTCCTGCATATGCGAAAGGCAAAGCCCTCCAACTGCCTTTGCCGTGTTGGCCAGAGTATTTGACCCCTGGTCGCAATAAAGGCAGCTATCCGGACACTCTCCTACCCCCATACTGTCAAGCACTATGACTATAGCCCTTCTGCTCATTATCATCACCTCGAAATAGTATTGACTCAGCAAACCACCCGTTGATTTGTAAAAGTTCGAAATAAAGAGAAATACGAAGTATTTCAACGATAACTCTTAATTCTTAATTCTTAATTCAAACCCACTATCTTTTAACCTGCGTATTCACTGCTATGCATTCAATAAGGGTTTTTGCAGTAGAATCCTAATTATAAATTGCTTAAGCCCTGGGATGATAGCGCTGGTAGACCTCCATCAACCTGGATTTAGTTAGATGCGTATATATCTGGGTAGTGGATATATCAGCATGTCCTAGCATTTCCTGTACCGCCCGCAAATCAGCTCCGTTTTCCAACAGGTGGGTGGCAAAGGAGTGCCTGAAGGTATGCGGAGTAACCTCTTTCCCAATATCCGCTTTTTCCACATAAGCAGCCAGGATTT
>JAQUGU010000067.1 GCA_028683995.1 Syntrophomonadaceae bacterium
CCATCTGACGTCATCGCGCTCAGGGTAGTCGGAGCGGAAATGGCCACCGCGGCTTTCCTGGCGCCATCGGGCGGCCTGGATGATTATTCTGGCTACGGTAAGCATATTTATTACTTCATAATAGGCCAGCGGGTCATCACCCCGGGCCAGGTTGTTATACAGGTATTCCACCTGCTGGTTGGCTTTCTTCAGGCTATCCTCGTTTCGTATTATACCCACATGTTCCCACATTATTTCCTGCAGTACGGGTTTAGCTTCTCCAGGCTCTAATTTTTCGTCCGGGGGTACATAAACCCAGCTATGGTCAAAGTCACGGAATATCTCATCTACTTTAACTGTCCTGCGATATAGTATGTCTTCCACTTTGTCCACTATGCGTTGGCCGAAAACAATCCCTTCCAGCAGGGAATTACTGGCCAGGCGATTGGCACCATGTACTCCGGTGCAAGCAGCTTCTCCGCAGCAGTACAGGCCATAAATGTCGGTTTCGCCATGGGTATTGGTTCCAATTCCCCCCATAGTATAGTGGGCAGCAGGGGAAACTGGTACATAGTCTTGTTTAATATCAATGCCCCGTTGCAGGCAGGTACGATATATGTTAGGAAAACGGGTAGTAGCTTTTGGTATAGCGGTCATATCCAGATAGACGTATTCACTACCAGCTATGCTGGTTTCATTGAGAATGGCCCGTGACACTACATCCCGGGGGGCCAATTCCTCCAGAGGGTGATATTTATGCATAAACCTTTCCCCCTGCGAATTATAGAGCAATCCGCCTTCTCCCCGAACCGCCTCGGAGATGAGAAAGCGTTGGGTATCGCGGCTGAAAAGTACGGTAGGATGAAACTGGATAAACTCCATGTCACTGAGGCGGCAGCCGGCCCGAAAACAGGCGGCCATGCCATCAGCAGTGGCGACATCAGGATTGGTAGTGTTTTTATACAACTGTCCGGCTCCCCCGGTGGCAATTATAGTAGCTCGGGCGGCATAAAGCAGTTGTGAACGGCTTTTGCTGTCGTAAACCAGACCCCCATAGCACTCCCGGCCCATATTACCGGTGAGTACATCTATCAAGAACTGATCCTCAATAATATTTATATCCGGGTTCTCTTCACAGCTTTTAACCAGGGCTTTACGAATCGCCTCACCGGTAGCATCAGCTACATGCAAGATTCGGGCTCTGCTATGAGCACCTTCCCGGGTTAGTGAGATATTGCCATTTTTCATGTCAAACCGGGCTCCCGCCTGAATGAGTTCCCGAACCCGGTCCGGCCCTTCTCTTACCAGTACATCTACCGCTTCGATGTCGCATAGTCCGGCTCCGGCCTCCAGAGTATCTTCCAAATGCAGAAAAGGGGAATCCTCCTCATGAACAGCGGCGGCAATTCCCCCTTGGGCCAGGCCCGTATTGGAGTCTTCAATTGTTTTCTTGGTCAAAACTACAACTTTCCCATAGGCAACCGCTTTTAAAGCGGTAAAAAGACCGGCTATGCCTCCGCCAATAATTAAGAAATCGGTATTAATTACAGGCGTATCCCGGTTAAGAACCCCTACATACCTGGTAATAATCATATTCTGATTCTCGTTCCCTTATATATTAACCTAACCCCCACTAATTCTACCCCATAAAAGCCCTACGGCGACCATTTGCGATTCAGTCGGGTTCACCCGTGGGGTACCGCAACAGCATGACGGAACGGCACGGGGGCCGTTCCCTACGGGTGTCGCAATTAAGGTTGCCGCGTCTAATTCCCGTTCTATTTCTTAATTAATCCTTAGCATTCTCTCCAAAGTTAGATAGGCTTTCTGGCGGATGTCTTCCGGGACTTCAATCTGATATTGCAGTCGGTCCAGGGAAGCCGCCAATTTTTCCAATGTAGTCAGTTTCATGTCTTCACAGCGAAACTGCTGCCGGGCCAGGTGAAATACCTTATCCGGGCAGTTTTTCTGCAGGGTATAAATAAAGCCTTCTTCAGTACCGATAATAAACTCTTTTTCCGAGTTGGTTTTAACATAGTTTAAAATGCCGGCAGTGGAACGGACGGCATCTGCCAGGCCGATTACGTCCGGCGGGCATTCCGGGTGTACCACTACTTTAGCCCCGGGGTAAAGCCGCATCTGTTCCCTGACTTCTTCTCCGCTTAACTCATCATGTACCGGGCAGCACCCTTCCCAGAGTATCATCTGACGCCCGGTCTGGCTCTGGATATAGGCTCCCAGATTACGATCAGGTGCGAAAATAACCGTCTTATCCTCCGGTATGGATTTAACCACATTTACGGCATTGGCTGATGTACAGCATATGTCGCTCTCAGCCTTGACCGCAGCGGTGGAATTAACGTAACAAACTACTACCGCCCCCGGATGTTCTTCCTTCAGGCTTCTCAAATCCTCAGCCGCAACCATGTTGGCCATGGCACAACCAGCTTTAATTTCAGGCAGTAAAACCATTTTATCGGGGCTTAATATTTTGGCACTTTCCGCCATAAAGCTTACCCCACAAAATACTATAACCTCAGCATCGGTTCCTGCCGCCTGCCGGGCTAACTGCAGGGAATCCCCCACAAAGTCAGCCATGTCCTGAATCTCCGGCAACTGGTAGAAATGAGCCAGTATCAAGGCATTAAGTTCCCTTTTCCTACGGGATATAAAATCCCGTAATTCTACTGTCATTATTATAACTTCCTCATTTTAATTGTTAATTTTAAATTATGGTTGAAATACTCCGTATTTCTCTTTATTTAAATATACTACGTCAAACGGAACCGTCGCCTTACTCGTAGCAACCCTGGCAAACTTTTTTGATGCTGTTATTTTCCCCAATGAATACCAGCCTGGGCTTGTGGTTAGTGCACTCTTCATTCTCCAGGATGGTATAGGTAAGTATAATAACCACATCACCCTTTTGCACCAGGCGAGCTGCTGCTCCGTTTAAACAAATTACTCCAGAACCCCGTTCCCCCTCAATAACGTAAGTTTCGAAGCGTTCACCATTATTATTGTTTACTATGGTTACTTTCTCATTCACCACTATATCAGCCGCATCCATTAAATCCTGGTCAATAGTAATACTACCTACATAGTTTAAGGACGCATCGGTAACCACAGCACGGTGAATCTTGGATTTTAGCATATAACGAAGCACCTGATTTTACACCTCCACCAACAGGTTATCAATTAATCTAGTTTTACCAAACTTAACTGCTAGCGCGATCAATACCCGACCCTCAATTCTTTCTAGCCCGGAAAGATTATCGCCGTTTAAGATTTCCACATAATCTATCTTCGCCTGAGGACTGGTTGCAATGGTTGCTTTGATCGCACCTATGAGCCTGGTTATATCCCTCTCTCCCCCCCTAATTTGTTCCTCTGCCTGTTTCAGGGCTTTAATCAGAACCAGGGCTTCCTGTCGCTGTACACCCTCCAGGTAAACGTTGCGCGAACTCAGGGCAAGCCCGTCCTCCTCCCGGACAATAGGTACTGGAACAATTTTTAGAGGAAAATTTAGTTCTCTTACCATTTTTTTAATGATCAAAAGTTGCTGGGCATCTTTTTGCCCAAAGAACGCCATGTCGGGCAAACAGGCGTGAAAAAGTTTGGTACAAACGGTAGTGACTCCTTTAAAGTGCCCCGGCCGCGATGCACCGCACATTTTTTCGGTAATTTCACCACTTACCTCCACACTGCTGCTAAACCCTGTCGGGTACATTTCCCGAGCCGATGGCGCGAAAATAGCATCTACCCCGGCTGCTTCCAGCAGGGAACTATCCCGGCTCAGATCCCGGGGATATTCTTCAAAGTCCTCACCCTGTCCAAATTGCAGGGGATTTACAAATATGCTAACCACTACTTTATCACATTTTTTCTTTGCTTCCTCTACCAGTGACAGGTGACCATCGTGAAGATAGCCCATAGTTGGTACCAGTCCTATACTATTACCTTGTTTACGCGTTTGTAATGACCATTCCTGCATCTTGTTAATATTGTTAAATACTTCCATAACATCCCTCGTAATATTTACCAGGGTCGGGCAGGCTCGAGAACCTGCCCGACCGGTTAAAAATTAGTACAGTTTATCCAGCACCTCATCAGATATGGTGAAACCATGTTCAGGACCGGGGAAGCTGCCTTCCTCTACTTCCTTTTTATAGGATTTTAAGGCCTCCATAATCAGGGGCTGCAGGTTGACATACTTCTTGACAAATTTCGGAATATGCCCGGAGAACATGCCCAGCATATCATTGATCACCAGCACCTGCCCATCACAATCCGGCCCTGCCCCGATACCTATTGTGGACACTGACACCTCTTCGGTGATTTTTTTGGCCAGGGCGGAGGGAACACATTCCAGCACTATCGAAAATACACCGACTTTGTCCAGGGCCTGGGCATCGCGCAGAAGCTTACGAGCTGTTTCCAGGTCTTTTCCCTGTACTTTGAAGCCGCCAAACTGGTTGACTGATTGCGGGGTTAAACCTATATGTCCCATCACTGGAATCTGGGCATCGAGAATAGCTTTTACCGCTTCTACTCTCTCCACTCCACCTTCCAGTTTTACTGCCTGGGCACCACCTTCCTGGATAAAACGACCAGCGTTGCGGACTGCTTCTTCAGTGGAAACATGGTAAGAAAGAAAGGGCATATCCGCTACTACCATCGCATTTTGGGTGCCTCGCACCACTGCCCGGGTATGGTGAACCATGTCATCCATGGTAACCGCCAGAGTATTCTCATACCCCAGAACCACCATTCCCAGTGAATCACCTACCAGTATCATATCCAAACCAGCCTGGTCAACCAGACCGGCAGTGGAATAATCATATGAGGTAAGCATGCTGATTTTTTCCTGCCTGGCCTTTTTTTCTTTTAGGGTCGCTATTGTAACTCTAGCCATGATATAACCTCCTTCAGAGCCGCCAACCTAACTGGCGCTGGCAATCTGCGAGAGTTGTTTCATAAATATTTGCTGAAACTCTTCCATGCTTTGCTGGTTTATAGTGCCCTTTTCGAGCGCAATCTGGGCCGTGTAAAATCCCAGCCAGCTATACAGCTTCATAAGCTCCGGAGCCATCTCTTGCAGACAGTCAAGATGGTTTAATATAGTGCTTAAATCGCCCCGGGCAATAGGTCCGGTTAAGGCTTTGGGAATGCCGATATTCTCTATGTTATTGACTGTGCCATTAATGAGCGGCAACAGAGCCCTGCTGGCAACCTGCCTGGGAATTCCGGTAGACTCCAGTAATTTAATACCAAAATCAATAATAGTTACTAGATAATTGGAGACCACACAGGCCCCGGCATGGTACAGCGGCTTGGCCTTGCGATCAATGAAAAAATATTCCCCCCCCAGGGTTTCTACAATACAAACAGCGGTATCATAGGCTTCCCGGTCTCCCTCAATACTGAAAATGGAGCCAGGAAGGTTTTCAATAGCCCGTTCAACACTGGCAAACGATTGCAAGGGATGAACGGACAAAACTTGAGCGCCAAAATCCTTGGCCCGGTCCAGAATCTCCGAAGACTGGGCCCCGCTCATGTGGACTATTACCTGTCCGGCGTAAAAAGCGCCTATATCCGCCAGGCTATCGATAACGCTCTCGATAGCCGTATCCAACGTAGTTATAAATAAGATATCAGCCGAGCGAGAAACTTCTTGAGGTGATGTAAAAGCGGTACATCCAATCCGTTCCACAAGCTCTTTTGTAGATTCGAATTTTATATCATACACACTCGTAATCTCATAGCCCTTGTTTTTGAGTACCACCCCAACAGCCGTTCCTACAACTCCCGCCCCGATGATGCCTATCCTGTTATCCATGTTATAACCCCCTCTGTGGATATGGGTAATCAACTCATCAGCTGCTAAAAATGTCTCGTCCTGGTCCTTAAAGGGGATACAGGCGAAACTTCCAATAAACTCCAGTATCGGCGGGAGACCCCTATATTTTTCTAATTCCTCTGTTCCCTTCTCGGTCTAAAGCGTTAATCAACACCTCCTTGAGTTTGACCCCATCTTCAGGAAATACCAGTTCTGGATTTATTTCCTGTAGTGGAATCAGGACAAACAACCGTTCACGCATATGGGGATGAGGGACTCTTAATTCCGGCAAGTGAATTATCTCATCACCATATAAAAGAATGTCCAGATCTATACTACGGGGGCCCCATCTCACGTTCCGCTGGCGGCCCATTTTAATTTCAATTTCCTGCAACCGGTAGAGCAAGTCCAATGCTGACAGTCCGGTTCGAACCTCTATAACCTGGTTAACGAAATCCTCTTGTTCAGTGTTTCCCCAGGGGTAAGTCAAATAAAGGGACGAAGCCCCGGTGACCTCCAAATCCCTTATCTTATCTATCATTTCCCGGGCTAGTTGCACTTGCCCGGCTTTATTGCCAATATTTGAACCTAGTCCTATATAAATAATATTTATCAAAGCAGTTTCACCCTTAAAATAGCATATAGCTACATTGTGAGCAAGGAGTTATTTGAATTATTGATTGAAAATTAAGAATTAAAAATTAATAATCAATAATTATCGTTGAAATACTTCGTATTTCTCTTTATTTTAACCTAAATGAAGCTGCGTAGTTCCCCTGAGTTTTCGCTCAGGCTTTACTACGCCGAATTTTAACGGCAAAGTATTGAAATTCGCCTTTTACCGGTGCTTCGGGTTTATAAACGGTTACTTCCACCGCCAGCAGGGAGAATTCTCTAAGCAGGGCCCGGGCAATTTTTTCGGCCAGCGCTTCTATTAAGTTGCAGGAAGGGCCTTCGACAACGTTCTGCACCAGTTGATATACCTGGTCATAGTCTACCGTAAGATTTAGATCGTCCTGCTGTCCTGCTCCCTGCAAATCGAGAAATAACTCCAGGTCCACCTGGAATAACTGGGGACAAGTTTTCTCACCGGCCAGTACCCCGTGGCAAGCCTTAAAACTTAAACCCCGCGCAATAATACTATCCATTTTCCTGCATCACCATATCTGTCATAGTTGCTACGCGCTTACTGGCCTCTACATCGTGTACCCTTACAATATCAGCGCCATTCATAATTGCTATGGCCACTGCTGCCAAACTGCCTTCCAGACGCTCATTTACTTCCAATCCCAGAGTTTGTCCGATAAATGATTTGCGCGATGCCCCTATCAAGATCGGTTTTCCCAGGCTGCAAAAGTCCCCCAGGCGCTTTAACAGTAAACGGTTTCCCCCCAGGGTTTTACCAAATCCTATGCCAGGATCGATAATAATTTTATCCCCGGGAAGTCCAGCATCCACGGCCTGTCCAATTGCATCTTCCAGTTCGATTATAATATCAGCTATTAAATCCCGGTAAGGTTCCCCCGGGCGTATTTGCATACGGTTATGCATCAGGATTACCGGGGCCTGTTTTTCCACCAGCACCGGTAAGAGTTCAGAATCAAGCTGCAAGCTGCCAATATCGTTTATGATATGAGCTCCGTTTTCCAGAGCAGCCCGGGCTACCTGTCCCCGGAAGGTGTCAATAGATATGATTATGTCTTCTGCCACCAGTCTTTCCATAACCGGAAGCAGCCTTTGTATTTCTTCTTCTTCCCCGGCCATAACTGAATCCGGTCGGGAGGAAGCAGCGCCGATATCTATGATATCTGCACCCTCATCTATCATTTCCAGGGCTCGCTTTACCGCCTGCTCGGGATTAAGATATTTTCCACCATCGGAAAAGGAATCAGGCGTAACATTAAGGATTCCCATTATCAGGGTACGCTCGCCCAGTTTCAGGCTTTTTCCATGGGGTAGTGCTACAGTTGGCTCTCTGGGCTCCAATGCCGCCAGTATGGTTTCTATTTCTGCGGCCACTTGTTTCAGGCCAAAGGGTTGTACCTTAAGTTTGCGCAGCAGCAGGCGATAATGTTTTAAGGTACCCATCAGCAGCACATCACCGAAACCCGCACCGGACAGGGCCTGCCGGGGTATTGCCGCTTCGCCCCCCTTGGACAACATTTCCTGCTTAATGATATTGGCACCCCGGAAAGAAATATCTTTTAGTTTGATGCAGTAAAAACTGGCCTTGGGTAAGAGGTAGGGGTAAGCTCCTGGATCCACCCCGATATCTTCCAGAACCCTTCTGGCTTCTTGCTGATTGCGAATTAATATTACATGGCTCCCTGACAATCGATTTCCTCCTGTGGGTAATTAGACGTACCCAATTATTAGACGCGGACAACGCGGATTAGTAAGGATTTCCGCGGAATTATTTTTATTAGACACTGAGGAACACTGAATACTATGAACGACACTTAATTTTTTAAAATATAACCTTACATGCTTTTCTTGAACCAGTCCACGTAATCCGTAGGGGCGAACCCATGTGTTCGCCCGGAATGGGCAGCTATATATGCAATGGGCTTCATCCTACGGGGGCCAGTAATCGGCCGGGCAGACACACGGGTCTGCCCCTACAAAAACT
>JAQUGU010000068.1 GCA_028683995.1 Syntrophomonadaceae bacterium
GTTATAGAAGCCGCAGCCCTGCCGGAGAAGAAATTCAGTGGCAAAGTAACTGAAGTAGCAGGTCTGGCCCGGGTAAAAGAGAGCAATAATACCCGCCAGGTAGAAGTACCGATTAAGGTCAGTGTAGAGGATAAATCCGGTCGATTAAAACCTGGTTATTCTGTAGATTTGGAGATTGTCAGCGTAGCTGCCAAGAAACGCCTGGTAATTCCCTACGAGGCTCTGCATGAAAGTAAAGGGAAAAAGCAAGTATGGGTTTTTGATGATGGTAAAGCCCGCTTGCAGACAGTAACTACCGGTGTGGAAGGCGAACTCTACCTGGAAGTGACAAAAGGCATAAAAAAAGGAGACTTGCTTATTATAAATCCGCCAGCCGACCTTAAGAATGGGCAAAAGGTACGTCAGGCAACTACGCCGACTGCAACCCCGAAAGATGATAACCATGATTAAAATGGAGCAGATAAATAAGATTTATCGTCCTCAATCCAACCCGGTTCATGCCCTTAGGGATGTAAGTTTGCATATAAAGATGGGAGAATTTGTTGCGATAATGGGTCCTTCCGGCTCCGGCAAGTCAACTCTGATGAATGTAATGGGGTGCCTGGATACCCCTAGTTCCGGAGCTTACCATCTGGGTGGAGTTGAAGTCAGCAGTATGAACAGTGACCAGCTGGCAACCATTCGCAACCGCAAAATCGGTTTTGTTTTCCAGAATTATAACCTGCTGCCCCGCATGACCGCCTTGCACAATGTAGAGTTACCTATGCTTTATGCCGGAGTGGAAAAAGAGGAACGTAAGGCCCGGGCCCTTGATTGTATTGGCCGGGTGGGGATGCTGGATCGAATCCATCATCGCCCCTCCGAACTCTCCGGGGGCCAGTGCCAGCGCATTGCCATTGCCCGGGCTCTGGTAAACAATCCGGATATTATTCTGGCCGATGAGCCCACCGGCAACCTGGATAGCGTTACCAGCTTGGAGATTATGAACATCTTCTGTTCACTCCACCAGGAGAATACCACCATTGTACTGGTTACCCACGAAGATGATATAGCTGCTTTTGCCCGCAGAGTCTTACATTTTCGTGATGGTAAGTTAATAAATGACGAAATACTAAATCCTCACCTTACAGAACCATCTGCTGTTGAAGGTGGTGGTGATATATGAACCTGGGTGAAAGTATTCGTGTAGCCTGGGATTCTATCCGGGCGAATATGCTGCGCTCTATTTTGACCACTCTGGGTATAATGATTGGCATTACCGCAGTAATTGCCGTAGTTGCAGTGGGTCAGGGTGGGCAGCAATCAATTATGAAGGAAATGGAGCAATTCGGCAGCAATCTATTTTATATTACGATGGACTGGCGCAGGGATGAACTTCCCACCGGCAGGGAATTTACCATGAACGATATCGAGATTATAAAAGCCAATGTCCCGGAACTGGAATACCTGCTCCCCTGTGCTCAGACTTTTTCCACAATCAAAAGTAGGGATAAGGTAAAAACTGCTCAGGTTTTTGGCACCGAAGCCGACTATGCTCATTTGCATCCTCTGGAGATAACCGCAGGTCGTTTTCTTAATAACAGTGATTGCCTGGGCAAAAGGCGGGTAGTAGTTATTGATGAGGAACTGGCTCAGGAGCTATTCCCCCGAACCAGTGCTCTGGGAAAAAGAATAATTATCGATAATCAGACCATGGTAGTCTGCGGATTGCTCAAGGCCGAAAATTCAATCTTTGGTATGGGAACAAAAGTAATTTACATTCCTATGCGGGTCTGGCTGGATATTTACCCTGGTGGTAGCATCTCCTATATAGAGGGAGGTACCCGCAGCCCGGAAGAAGTGAAAACCGCCATGCAAAGCAGCGTTAAAATACTGGAAAAACGCCATCATAGTAAGGATTTATATCAGGGCGTGGATATGGAACAAGAGATTCAGGCAGTAAATAAGGTAACCGGGGTGATGACTCTGGTGATTGGAATCATTGCCGGGTTTTCCCTGCTGGTAGGTGGTATCGGGGTTATGAATATTATGCTGGTATCAGTAACTGAACGAACCCGGGAAATTGGGTTACGTATGGCCCTGGGTGCCCGCCGCCGGGATATCCTGATCCAGTTTCTGATTGAAGCGGTTGTACTATGCCTATTAGGTGGTATTATCGGTATGGCGCTGGGTATCGGTGGTGCCTTCCTTATATCTGCCCTGGCCAAGTGGCCCCCGTTGATTTCCTGGACTACGGTCTTACTGGCATTTACCTTTTCCGCCGCTATTGGTATTATCTTTGGCATCTTACCCGCCAATCAGGCCGCAAATTTGGACCCCATCGAGGCCCTGCGCAGGGATTAGTATGTGTAGGACACAGGGCGTTTTTGGCATTATTTGGTTTGGACAAGTACCGGCAAATGCTTATCATAGATTTTAGGACAGATTTTTTTATTACTCAGGACAAACGGAAGGATCAGAAATCTATGAAGAAACATAGCATAGCAGAATACGTACAGGTTATAGAATCACATAATTTATTAATATACCACGATTTCCCCCGGGATATGGCCCAAAAAACCGTCGAAAAGGTAGCTTATAACTCCCATAAAGTAGGACCAGATACCCTTTTTATCTGCAAGGGAGCAAGCTTTAGGGAGGAATACCTGGACACAGCTATCCGTAATGGCGCCATCATGTATATCAGCGAGGTAAACTATCATAAGCCCATACCCTGCCTGGTAGTTAATGATATTCAAAAAACCCTTTCCCTGGCGGCAAACCTATATTACAACTACCCCTGGAAGAACCTGACCCTTATCGGCATAACCGGTACCAAAGGCAAATCCACCACCTCATATTACGTTAAATATATAGTGGACGAATACTCCAAATACCACGGCCAGGCTGATGCGGGGATAATTTCCTCGATCGATACTTATGATGGTAAAACTACCCGGGAATCACATCTTACCACCCCGGAATCCCTGGAACTGCAGATGCATTTTAACAACGCTGCCAACCGCAAACTGCCATACATGGTTACGGAGGTTTCCAGCCAGGCTTTGAAGTACGGCCGGCTATATGGTGTACGCTTTGATGTAGGAGTGTTTTTAAATATTTCTGAAGATCATATTAGCGCTATAGAACACAGCGATATGGAAGACTATTTTTCCTCAAAATTAACCCTTTTTAAGCAGTGTCAAACTGCCTGTGTCAACCTGGACTCAGACCGGGCAGCCCGAATATTGGAGGCGGCCCAAAGCGCAGACCGGGTCCTTACCTTCGGAACCAGACCTGAAGCTGATATATATGGTTATAATATAAGAAAAGATGGATTTGATACGGTATTCAAGGTTAGAACCAAAGAATTTGACCGGGAATTTCGATTAACCATGCCCGGACTCTTCAATGTAGAAAACGGTCTGGCCGCTATTGCCGTGGCTTATGCATTAAACATTCCGGAAGAATATATCTATAGGGGCCTGGAAAAAGCCCGCTCCAGTGGCAGGATGGAAATATACACCAGCAACAACCGGGATAAGATAATAATCGTTGACTATGCCCATAATAAATTAAGTTTTGATAAATTATATGAATCGGCCAAAAATGAATATCCCGACCGAAAAATATTTACCGTTTTTGGCTGCCCGGGGGGAAAGGCATTTGTAAGAAGAAGAGACCTGGGGCTTTTATCCGGTCTCTATTCGGACAAGGTATTCTTGACTGCGGAAGACCCGGGCGATGAGAGCGTAAAAGCTATCTGCGAAGATATCGCCCAGTATGTAAGGGCCAATAACGATAATTATGAAATAATCGAAGACAGAGAAGAAGCCATCAAAGAAGCCATTATGCAAACTGAACCTAATGCCCTCATTTTAATAACCGGTAAAGGTAATGAAACCAGGCAGAAAATAGGTAAAGAATATATTCCCTGCCACTCGGACGTAGAAGTTGTCAAAAAATATCTGGAAGAATACGATAAAGCTAAATGAATGGTACCCTGCCTATTTTTTCTTTATCCGCTTGCCGCAGGCTTCAATCGCTCTATCGGCTAGGACCTCCATCGCATCGATATAGTAATCCGGAAGTCTGTACATCTCCTTGAAGCAGGAAAGTTCGGTGCAAGCTAAGACCGCAGCCTCACAGCCGTTTGCGGAAAGCTCACCCTCGATGGCAATGAAATCATTATAATCGATGGGTCTTCCACCCTTGATCCCCTCGTAGATAATCTTCATCACCAGCGCCTGGGTCTTTGCGGAAGGAACGATCGGTTTCACGCCGACTTCTTCACAGGCTTTTTGATAAAGACCACCGTTAATCGTTCCGTCTGTTGCCAGGATGCCCACGCAACTGACCGGCTTCGCTCTGTTTGCAACAGTGATCGCTGTTTCGCGAATCATATTGATAATCGGAATGGAAAGCTCTCCCTGCAGTTTATCCGCAAAAAAATGGGAGGTGTTGCAAGGGATCGCGATCGCTGTCGCGCCATACCGTTCCAAGCGCTTTGCATCCTCAGCCAGTGCAGCGAACAATTCTTCGGCCTTTCCCGAAAGGAGGGCTGTAGTCCGGTCCGGCATCGAAGCATGATTAAAAAGGATTATATCAACATGCTCCTGATCACAGGAGGCTTCCGTGCGTTCGATGATTTGTCTGTAAAAAAGCTGGGTCGCCAAGGGTCCCATTCCACCCAGAATTCCCAGTATTTTATGTTCTTTATCCCACATTTCGCTTCCTCGTCTTCGTTTTTGTCGCTATGTGGCTGTATTCCGACTAGCGCTACATATATTTTCTATATTTCCAGTAATGCCCCATTTGAGATTTAAACAGATGCAGCCGCCTCATAAGCCCGCTGTCCGGCGTATAATACAAAGGATTAATCATTTTGCCGGCAGATATCAGTTCTTTCATCTTTTCTCGGTATTCAGCAGGTCTGATGTATCGGAACGCCACGCCCTTGGGGATCACCATCCAAAGAGATTCCTCCTCGACGGACCGAAAATCGATCGGATGGTTGTAGATCCGGTCTTCCACCACATACTGAGCGATGTTCGCACCGGCTCCGGTCACATAATAATTACTTCTTCCCTGGCGAGTGTTGATCTCGAATACTTTATATTTACCATCTCTCTGATCATATTTAATATCGAAATTGGAAAATCCGACATATCCCATCCCGTCGAGTAGCTTACGGAATTGCTCTTCCAGCGCTTCGTTGCGCTCTGTAACAATGACGGCGTGGTTGCCTATCCCGTGTGGCGTATGTTCTTCGAGCAAGACATGCCCTAAACACATGAGCTTGACGGTCCCGGTCTGATCGGAATAACAGGTTAGAACGCGCATGAAGGTGTCATCGCCTGGGATGAAATTCTGGATGATAACGCTGTCCGAATATCCGGCTCCGTAGATATCTCCCAGAACGCGGTTGAGCGCTTGCAGTGTATCTTCCTTATAGACCTTCTTTTGGGTCGGAAACGGGAACCTCCAGTACTCAATCCCGTTTGAGGGCTTGATGATGAAGGGCCCGTCAAAAGGCAATTCCGTAACTTCGCCCATGTCACGGCGATATACGAAGGTATCCGGATAGTCGACATCCATCCGCTCACACATTGCGTAGAATTTTTCCTTGTGGATTAAATCGTTCATCATTTCGATATCAATGTATGGAGCTACGATATTCTCGGGCATATTGTCCCTATTTTGACTGATCAGCTGGACATAGCTATCACCACAGCCCAAAACCAGAACAGTCTCTTTGCTGTGTTGGGATGCGAATCGTTTCACGACAGACAAGAAGGTATCCTGCTCATCGATCTTCGGGTTTGCGCTGTAATGCATTATAGCGGCGTCAGCGCAGGGTCCGGACTGATATTTTCCATAAACATACGAAGATATGCCATACATCTCGTGAAACGCCCTGGCTACACTATAAACGTTGATATCCCCCGCGAAAAGCAGAGGAATGAATTTCAGTCTTTCTTCGACCATTTGTCTCTTCCTTCTATTAATTTAGTTGCAAGTAGACTTGTCCACCGTACCCAGTATTCAAGAATTTATTACGGGGTCAGTGCAGACTATTTATTTTTGCTCAATATACTATTCTATAGTTTAGCACTTGTCAACTTTTCTAGCGACCCAGAAGCCGCGCAAACATTATCAATACTGCTTTACGGTCATGCCGCCAGACGTTTATATTAAGATAGAAGAGGATTTTAAATAAATGTGTAGAAAACGAACTTATTATAAGGGTACGCATTTAGCGCTAACGGTAGCCGAGCATTTGCAATAAGAACCGGCCAGACCAGCGATAATTGCCTGGAAACCAGGTAATAGTTGTGATGGGCTGAGATTAAGAATCTATTGATCATGGGGGAGAGAAATATGACCAGCGATAAGGGTGAACAATTTGAGTTTTTTTTGGCTAAGTCCTTTGGAGATGGAGTAATGCATAGCGAATTAAGATTATCCAATGAAGAACGGGAATATCTGCAAGACAGGTACCCCAAAGCCAGCTTAAAACGAATTTTAAGCACTGAATATGCTGATGGCAAAGCATGGTATGAAATTAAACTGGGTAAGGACTGTGAAATTTAACTAGAGATGGAAGCGGGGACGACCCAAACGCAGCAAACCCGGGGTTTCTCCCGGGTTTGCGAGTGACTGGTGACTTGACAACCTAAAAAGTGCTCTATTTGCCTTTGAACTCAGCCCTGCGGGATTCCAGGAAAGCACCCATTCCTTCTTTCTGGTCTTCGGATGCAAACATCATGGACCAGGCTATTTGTTCAGCACGGCAACCAGATTTAACATCTAAATTCATAGCATTATTAATTGCCTGTTTAGCTGCCCGGAGAGATAGCGGAGATTTGCGGGATATTTTTCTGGCTATCTTGGCAGCCGTATCCAGGACTTCATCAGCTGGTACCAGCATATTCACCAAGCCCAAGCGGTAAGCCTCCTGGGCATTGAAAAAGTCTCCCGTAAAGATATAAAGCTTGGCCGAACAAATTGATGCTGAACGTGACCACCTCTGGGTACCTCCTGCTCCCGGGAATATTCCCAGGCTAATTTCGGGAAGACCCAGTGTGGCATTATCAGCAACAATACGGATATCACTTGAAAGTATGATTTCCATACCACCACCCAGGGCCAGTCCCCTGACCGCTGTAATAACCGGCTTGAAATTATCCTCAATAGCAAACTGGGTGCGATGAACATGATCTAGGAATTCGCGTGCTTCAAAAGCATTCATCTCTTTAACCGAGACCAGGTCGGCACCGGCACAAAACACATTTTCATCACCGCAAATAATAATAACTTTTACCTCGGGGTCATCACTATAAGCAGTTAGAACCTCATAAGCCTCATCCAGCAGTTTAATATTTACTGCATTCATAGCTTTAGGGCGGTTAAACTGCAGATAACCAATGCCACCTTCAACCCACGCCAGTATGGTTTCATAAGAAACTCCCTGATAATTCTCCATAAAAACTTCCCCCTTAATTAATTTTTATATTTCTCTTTTTATGGTCTCCGGCATATAGTACATATACCGGGTATCCATCACGGTATCAGGTTTCTATACTATCTTGTTGCTTCGGCGCCAGATTTTTCTTTCCTCGGCTGCTTTTATTAATTCATCCCTAAAATCGGGATGAGCAATTGAAATCAATTTCTCCGCCCGCGCCCATGTTGAAGCCCCTTTCATCGTCACCCAACCGTACTCGGTGACAATCTTATGTACCATCTGCCTGGGTATGGTGGTAATGGAACCCGTATCAAAAGAAGGAACTATATTTGAGAAGACTGTGCCATCTTTGCTGGTATAGCTTGACGGAAGGCATATAAGACTTCGTCCACCTTTGGACCAGTAAGCTCCCAGTACAAAATCAGTCATACCGCCATTACCCGATATTTGCTTGAAACCTGAACTCTCCGCATTAACCTGAGAATAGATATCTACCTGTAGTGCCTGATTAATAGATATGAGATTGTCTATCTGCGAAATTGTCACCGGATGCAGGACGTGACCCGCATTATATGATGCCAATGCTACATTCTGGTCCATCCACTCGTACAATCTTTTTCCGCCCAGAGCAAAAGTATAACCTATCCTGCCATGATCAATATTCTTCCTGGTCCCGTTCATCTTCCCGGATTCCCACAAATCCATATATGCATCTACCAGCATCTCCGTATGACCACCCAAATCTTTAAGGTCGGTGTCTTTTATCATCTTACCTAATAAATTAGGCATAGCACCTATCCCCAGTTGTATGCAGCAACCATCCCGCAGATGTTCCAATACATGACCGGCTATCTTCCGGTCAACCTCACTGGCCTCAACGGGAGGAAGTTCTGCCAGGTCGGGGTTTTCACCCTCGACTACTGCATCGACTTGAGATATATGAATTCTTTCCTTGGCTCCACCCAATGCCAGCGGTAGTTTTTCATTAACTTC